>DAOVLS010000279.1 GCA_030631125.1 Planctomycetales bacterium | reverse complement strand
GTAGAGCAGGATATTTCGCATCAATTCAAATGCGCTGGCTGGCTTGTAGCCTCGCAGGCCCCAGCAGGGATAGCCGACCAGCCCGGCCGTCAGGTCCTCCCGGCTGATGATTATCGCCAGGCGGCCATTGTATAAGACCCCACGCAGCCGAGGCTTACGCGGATCGGCTACAGAACCGCGAATCGCCCTGCGGTAAGAGACTTTTTTAATCACCGGGCCGACCTTGGCGAAAATCGCGTGGTCGGAAAAAATCGGACAGATCATACCGGCCAGTAAAATGTTTCCAAACTCCTTCTCGGCGGCGTCGGCGAATGCCTTGGACCCGCCGGCGGCATCGACTATCAACGTCCCGCCGGCGTTAATGTACTTACGCAAGGCGACCCGCTCCTGCTCGGAAAACGTGAATGCCGTCGTGCCCGTCATCACCGCAACGGGACGCTTTGAAGCGTCCAGGTCCGTTATGCCCGTCGGCTCGGAAACATCCACCGTTATGCCATGCCTGTTGCCCATCAAGACCGAAAACCGTTTCCACGCCAGCGGTTCGGGATTGTAATTACCGGCGTACTTGAGACGCGCGACCTTCAAAGTATCAGCCGGCACGAAGGTCTTTGCGCGTGGCCAGAGGCTTACGCCACGATTGCGGAGCGAACCCTTGTCGGTAACGTAAAAATAAACGTTAGCGCCCAGTCGGAAGATATCCTTCTTTGTGGCGTATGCGTTCATCTGCCAGGCAAGCGATACCTCCGCCGGCGAATGGACCGCTAACAGGCGGACGCCGTTGGATATGCCCATCAGTCCGCGTCTGGCGATCTTGAAGTGGAGGTTGTAGATCGGATGGTCGCGGTCCAGACGAGTCAGTTCGTACTTCGGGAACATTTTAGCGTAGCACTTCTGCATCGCCAAGTTGAACGCCCCCCTGCTGCACGCAGCCTCGGAGAAAATCACACCGCCCTGATAAACGAACTGCCGCAGGGATTCGATGTCTTTGTCGGTGAATTTCGGAGCCGTCGCGCCGGAGATGTAGAGTATCGGCGCGTCGTGCCACTCTTCGACGGGTACGCCGAGGTGGATAATCTGCCAGTTGACTTTCTTTTCGAAGGTTCGTGAAACCCATCGCGTGAAATTCGCCAAATCCCTTGGCCTGCAGTTCCATGATCCGGGGTACTGGAGTTTGTTGAACAGTACCGGATGCTGCCCGCGAGCGAGGAAAAGCAGGGCGAAGGAAGTGTTGATGACGCTTCCAAAACTACCGTTGTTGTTTTGCGTACGCAGCAACTGCGAGGTGCAGAGTTTATACCAGTCCTTTTTACCGAAGTATTTGTACCCGCTGGCCAGACCCACTCGCTCGACGCCGTAGAGGTAGTAGTGGTACCATGACCCGCCCCTGTTGGGGTTGCTGATGGCGCTGAAGTTTTTGTCCATCCACGCGAGTCCGCGGACGATCGGAGCATAATCGGTATTTGCCCTGCATCGAATGAACTCCTTGCGATAGAGTTCGTCGAAGCAGATGAACATTGTGGCCAGGCCCGCGACGCTCATTGAACCGTAACTGGTGCCATGGGTCTTGTGGTCCTTGCGGTATCCCCAGCCTCCGTCGGAGTTTTGATCGCCTTTCCAGTGTTTCTCCACCAATTCCCAATATTTCCGCGGCACCTCGGCGGCGTTCCGAGCGCCGGCCCAGACGCCCAGAACGGCCAATTGGCTGTTGGAGTTGTCGTACGAACCTCGCTTCCACATCCTTGGGTTTGCGCTCTTGCGGTCGCCCCTGGTGTAGGTGTAACTGTAAGTTCCGCGTGAGTCAGCAGCCTCGACAAGCCAGTCCACGTCCTTTTTCAGTAACCGGTGGTATTTGCTGTTTCGGCCCAGCATACCCCATACATTGGCCCGCAGCGCCCGGGCGTAAGTGCCGAGCATCTCGACTTCGGCAAGCCACTTGAGTGTCTTTTTCATGCGGGCAGTCTGCGGGCTTTCGCCGGCGGCCAGGAGGGCGTAGGCGCACAGGGCCGTTACCCCGCCGTAATTGCGATATTGAGCGCCCTTGCCGCGTTGCCCCGGTTTACCGATTTCGGGCCAGTGCCCGTCAGCCCACTGCGACCAGAGGTAAGCTTTGGTCTTCTCGACGGATTTTTCAACGGCGCGAGCGTCCCACTCATCCGCCTGCTGAGCATCGGCAGGTGCGGCGATTAACAAGATCGCCGAAATCAAAACACATCCCATTGTCAACCAACGCATATCTAAACCCTTTGGCTTGTCCCCCCGTCTCTATATTCAAATATACATCCTTTCAGCCTCTGGGGCAAGTCAAGCCGGGTGCCATGCCCTCACCCGTCTTCGGGGGTGGGCACCTGTCTGCCGACAGGCAGGTGTAACGCAACATCAGACATGCTTTACCCGCTTCGCGTGAAAGCATGGCACCCGTCGTTTCAACTGGGACAAAGTGCTGGATTTATTTTGCGGCCTTCCAGTCGCTGTACTCGACGTTGAAGTACAGGTTATCTCCGGGCAGCGCCAGGATTTTTTCCAGTTTGAAGAGTTTTCCGTCGATTGGCAGGCGGACGCGGATCGGCGTAACCCCGGCGGCCCGGGCATCCGAAACCATCTTCGCGTCAAACTGCCTTTGCATGGCGCGGGTCCGTTTGGCGGCATCTCTCACGACGACCCTTCCGCCGCGGTCGGCGGCCATTCGGGTGAATTCTTCCACCAGGTGGAGCGTGCCTGCAAAACCGCTTTCCGGCGCGGCGAACAGCCCGCCGCCCTTACCGTACCTGCCTTCTTTCGGGGCATAGTAGTTCACCATCACGTGCATCGCGGGCGTGTCCAGTTTGGGTAGTTCCACGCGCATCGTCCCCGAAGCCGGCGACGCCTTGGCCGGCGTCTCCACATAGACCAACTCCACCGGGAAACTCGCCAGTTCGCGAGCGCCGGCGGCGCTGCGGATCAACGGGATAAGCACATTTGATTTCTCGTCCACCGCCGGCGTAACCGTTTTGCCGCTGACCGCCGCAGACCATATTTCCGCTCCCTCCGGCATCCGGATACGCAGGAACTGGTTGCGGTTGTTGCGGACGGTGTAGATAGACCGGGTCATTCGCCGGCCGTCGGAAAGTTGCATTATGGTGTACATCGCGCTGTCGGTAATCGTTACCAGCACGCTGACCTCGCCGTGCTTCTTGATCGCCAGCGGGATGCTGAACTTGTCGCCGACGTAGCGGAAGCCCAGCAGGATCGGCTGCTTTGTCATTACCGCTATTGCCGAGGGAAGACGTTTGACGTCTATGACGGCAGCGCCGGCGACCTTGCCGGCCTTGATCTCCACGTTGGCAAGGGCGATTACGCCCACGAAGCCTTTTTCGCGCTCGACGCCCGCGGCACGCAGGACCGGAACCTCTACAACATCACCGGCGGGCATCTCGTAGGAAATCCGCAGGCTGTAAGGCCCGATGACCTCGCCGCGAGGAACGACCACCAACCGCCCGTCCTTCTCGACGCGCCAGTCGTGAATGTTCCGCCCGGCGACCTCGAGGACGCTGACGCCTTTCGGCACGGTCAACTTCAGTTCCTTCACAGCCGTATGGAGAATGTTGAAATCGACCGTCTCGGTGCAGAGGAGGATGCCCTCGGCCACGGCCACAAGCGTCCTGGTCTCGGCGTAGAGTTTTGTCGGAGCGGCCTTGACCTTCGGAAGGGCGCGCTGCCAGGTGATGTTAACGCCCATACCCGAAGCGATGGCGGCGGCTACGCGGGTCTTCCCGTCGGCGACCTTCTTTACGAGCGACTGTGCGCCGGGGACATCCACGTCAACATCCGTTCCATCGACCGTCAAATCCAGAACGCTCGAACAATGCGGCGGGCTGGTGAAACTGATCCTGTTTGCGCCGGCGGCTTTCTGGACGGCTACGGAAAACTCCAGCACGATGTCCATCGGGCCTGACTTCTCTGTCAGAAGTTCATAAGCCCCGCCGGTGCTGTGGAGGTACACGCCGACAGGAAGCGTAGTCTTTTTGACCGCCACGCCAGCCGGCAGGATCGGTATCCGCTTCCAGCCTTTTTTGCGCAGGACGTCCAGTTTGACATTTCGGGTGAAACTCGCCCCGTCAGTCGATAACATTCCGACGTACTGGCTGGAGGTAATGATGTAATCCGTCGGCGGAGGAGCCGCATCGGGCTTGGGCTTGGCCTTGCGCACGGACCACTCCAGAAGGGCCTTAAAATCCTTCCATGGCAGGCTCACCATCGTTTTGTCCATGCCCTGCATACCCTTCAGTTCCACGCCGAGAAGGTCCCTGACCTCCTTCCAGGGGATCGTCAGCATCTGCGGATCTTTTGCTCCGGGCTTGCCGTAGCCGGTGATCTTGACG
>DAOVLS010000141.1 GCA_030631125.1 Planctomycetales bacterium | reverse complement strand
TGCACTGTGCCGGTGCTCCATATCTTCAGCGTGTTGCCGACCTCCACAATTCCACCGTTGCTGAGGGTCAACTCGCCCGTCCCACCACTGGAAGAGTAGTTTCCGCCGACGTAGAGATCGTCGCTGTTGGTCCAGGTCGAACCGCTGCCATCGACTGTTACCTCGCCGGTGGAGCCGGAGTAATAGCCGATGTGGCCATAGTTATTACTGACTGCCCCGCCATTGGTGATATTCAACGTCCCCTGACCGGAGAGGCAGACGTAGAGGTCGCCGCTGCTGGTCCAGGTCGAACCACTACCATCGACCGTTACCTCGCCGGTGTAGCCGACCTTATCACCGATGTAGCAGTATTTATTACTGACGGCCCCGCCATTGGTGATATTCAACGTCCCATGACCGGAGCGGCCGACGTAGAGTGTGCTGCTATTGGTCCAGGTCGAACCGTGGCCATCGACCGTTACCACACCGATGGAACCGGAGCCATCGCCGATGTAGCCATTGGAATTACTGACTGCCCCGCCATTGGCGATATTCAACGTCCCCTGACCAGATAAGCCGACGTAGAGGCTATAGCCGCAGGTCCAGGTCGAACCGCTGCCATCGACGGTAACTGTACCATCCGAGCCGGTTTCACGACCAATGTATGCATTGGTATTTGAGACATCCGCTCCGTTTTCTATGAACATCGCGGCAGAGTCGGTATCCGATATAGTCAGTTGCCCGGAAAGATTCGCTGCGGCGTTGTTCTTGACGATCAGCGTCGGATTGCCCGCTCCGTTGAGTGTGTAGTTACCCGCGCCTAGATTGAACGAGCCGCTGTCGATAGTCATCGACCCGCCTGCGAAATTGAACGTCCCCCCAGCGGTGTTGTCGAACGAACCGGTGGTAACGCTGCCGCCGTTGATGTTAAGCGTTCCGGTGTTCCCGATGGTCAACGTTCCGGCAACACCGAGCGCCTCGCCGACAGTAACCTTCCCTGTCGCGCCGATATGTAGCGTACCGCCACCCCAGACCTTGAGCGTGCTGCCGACTTCCACACTGCCGCCGTTGCCGACGGTCAACTCACCCGTCCCGCCGGAACCGCTCTCACTACCGCCGATATAGAGCGAACCGCTGTTGGTCCAGGTCGAACCGCTTCCATCGACCGTTACCAGGCCGGTTGAGCCGGGGTAACGACCGATGTAACCAGAGGAATTACTGATGACTGCCCCGCCATTGGTGATATTCAACGTCCCCTGACCAGAGTTGCCGACGCGTAGGGCGCTACTGTTAGTCCAGGTCGAACCGGTACCGGTGATGGTAACTGTACCATCCGAACCAGAGAGGTTGCCCACGTACAGTTGACCGCCGACTGTGATCGTACCACCCGTCTGGATGACCGTGCCAGTGCCGTAATCGCCGACATATACGTTGTCGTTGACGGCGAGGGCCGATCCTGAGTGTCCCACGGTAACGATGCCGCTGGAGCCGGTATTGCTACCAATACCGAGATCATCGGAAATGTCAACTCGGCCGCCAAGCGAGACATCCAACGTTCCGGTCCCGTATAGTCCGATGACCATGTCGCCGTTGACGAGAAGATCGGTCCCACCGGCCCCTACGACATACAGGTTGCCCGTAGCCGAGGCACCATGCCCAATGTACATCTCCCGGCATTCAAAGGCTCCGTCGCCGATATACAGGCTGGCGCTTCCGGAGGTCTGGCCGATAATAGCGTCCTGCGAGGAAGTATATGTCCGGTTATTGAGGTCGAAGTTCACGAATCCGCCACCCCGAACGACGAAACTTCGCGTAGTTATATTGTTGCTGCCAAGCGAGACCTGGGAGTCCTTATCGAAAACCACGCCGGTATTGCTCGTCGGCTTACCGTCCCAGTTGAAGAAGGAATCCCAGTTTGTGTTCCCGGCTTCACCCTGCCATGTGACGTAGTCCGGATAGACCGGGACGGTGAGTTTGTTCACGCTTGTCCGCTGGGCGACCCACAACTGATCCTCGTGGAACGTTAATCCTTCGGCATGGTCATACCACAGTTTCTTATCCTCGTCGTCGCTTGGCCTAATTGCGTACGTCCAGGAACCGCCCGGAGTATTCGTCCCGGTCGTGCTCATGTTGTCGAAATTGTAGACTTCGATCCAGCCAGTGTCTGAATCGGATCCGGCCGAGACGTACATGTAATTCCCGTAGAACTCGATACCGTTGACTTTTCGGGTGCTGATCGTGTAACTATCTGTGTAGTCCAAGTTCGAACCATCAAGGTTGTACTTGAGGACCGTTGTATCCTCGTCCTTCCTGTACGTTACGACGTAGAGGGCGTTGTGGTAGTAGTCGACTCCTGCTATTGCCGATCCTGCCGTCTCGCTGGATATGTCCCAGTATCCAGCACTACTCAGGCTGTTCCGGGAGTACCGAGAGATGCCGGTGAAGGAAGCACTGTCGTTTACCAAGAGGGATGAGTTGTCAACGGCAGCATAGACATAGTTCGGTCCGGCGGAAATGTCGCCAACGTGTGTGATAACTGAAGGGTAATCTGCATCTACCTCGACGCCGAAGGTCCAAGGGTCGAGGTCGTACCGCGAAATTCTCTCGGGAAAGGTAATCCAATCTGCCCCCTTGGATACGTAGAAGCTCTCGCCATCCGATGTTACTCCCTGATGAGCTCGATGCGAACCCACGTCTCGGTGCTCGATAATCGACAAGTCTTCCCCCAAAGCCGCCTGAGCGCAGCACAGGGCACACACGGCAAATCCAAATTTCGCGATTGTGAATAATCGTCTCAATTTCACATCTGTACGATATCGAATTCGGCAATTCCAAGTAGTTGACATTAAACAGATGTCCTTTCTTGTACAGATCCACCCAGGAAAGCGAAGGTTGCAACACCCCCGACGATCAAGTAGTTGTACAAATCACGTAAAACGAATTATACCACAAATCCTGAAAATACGAAGCGAAAAAACCAGAAGTCATCCCAAAAGGCCGGCGAAAATGCGGGATTTTTTCGATCCGGCAAAGCGGGCTATTCTCGCGTTGTCCTGCCGGGGCAGGCATGGTTCGCTTTACAGGTTTATGAAAACCTTCATCACCTCCCGGCCTGACCGCTCGATGTAGCGGTATGCCTCGAGGTAGTCGTCAAAGTCGAAGTGCTTGCTGATAAGCGGGTCGGTGGCGATTGTGCCTGCGGCGATGCCGGCGACGGCATCGAGATAATCCTCCTTCTTGTACATCAGCGTTCCGCGGATCGTCAGTTCGTTATTCTGGACGAGGCCAAGGTCCACATTCGGCGGGGCGCTGAAGACGCCGACGACGATGATGGTTCCGCCCTTGTTGATGTTTTCGACGGCTGCGGATATGGTCGCCTCGGCCCCGACGCACTCGAAGGCGGCATCGAATCCCGCCTGTCCGAAGGCCCGCCGGGCGGCTTCGGCGAGCGATTCGCCGGAGGCGTCGGCCTGATGCTCGATGCCGCAGCGGCGGGCGACGTCGAGGCGGTAATCGCTCAAGTCGGTAATCAGGACGCCGGCGCCGGCTGCACGGGCGGACTGCGCGACGAGGTTGCCGACAGGCCCCGCCCCCAGCACGACTGCGTTCCGCCCGGCCAGGTCTCCTGCCCGCTTGACGGCGTGGACGGCCACCGCCGCCGGTTCGACCAGCGCGCCCTGCTCGAAGGTGAATTCGTCCGGAAGCGGAACGATCTTCCCTGCCTCGGTTACGAACAGTTCCTGCGCCGTCCCGTCGGCCTGGAAACCCTGTACCTTCAGGTCGTCGCAGATGTGATAGTCGCCTCGTCGGCATGGCGGGCATTGTCCGCATGTAATCTGCGGCAAGGCGGTTACTTTCCGTCCCGGTTCCGTTGACGTTACGCCCGCACCGACGGACTCGACGATGCCGGAGAACTCGTGTCCCTGGACGACGGGATAGGTCGTATATGGATGCAGGCCGTGATAGACGTGCACGTCCGACCCGCAGACGCCGATCCGCCTGACCCGCACCAGCACCTCACCGGCGCAGGCCTTCGGCGCGGCGACCGTGCGGAACTCGATCCGCCCCGGCGCTGTCATAACCGCCTGTTTCATTTTCCCGCCACCTGCATTTGCACGGCGACGTTGCCGGTCGCCGTCGCCTCGGCCGGGCCTGCGATAACGCCCGCGCCCGCCCGCCGGCCCGTCAGTTCGTTAAGATACTTATTCCGCGACATCCCCCCGACGATGTAGAGGTTCCGCAGAGGCTGGTGAGTCTTTTCTCGCAATTCGGAAATGGTTTGGGCGTAACTTTCAGCCAGCGAAGCGAAAATGACTTGGGCGAACTGCCCCGGCGTCTGCGGCGACGGCTGATCCGTGCTGCGGCAGTATTCGGCAATGGCGGCCTGCATCTCCGGCGGATGCGTGAAACCTTCCCATTGCGGGTCGATAATCGCCGAGGCGTTATCCTCGCCCGCGGCGGCGCGGGCGGCGGCGATCAGCGACTCGTACGAACAGTCCACGCCCGACGCCGACCAGACCTTCCGGCACTGCTCAATCAGCCAAGCGCCCGTGAGGTTGCGTATGATTCGCAGCGACCCGTCGGGGTTGGCCTCGTATCCGAAGCGCGTCGGCTCAAGCACGCCCGCCGGCAAATGCCCGTCCACGAATATACCGAGAATCGACCACGTGCCGGACGAGATAATCACAAGGTCTTCGGGCGGCGGGAGGTCTTCGGTATTGCACAATCCAAAGGCAGCGCCCGTATCATGGCCCGCGCCGACCACAACGGGGACCGCCCCCAGACGGGTCTTTTCCTGAATGGTCCGGCTTAAAGTCCCTGCGATTGCAGGCCCTGCAGTGATTGGCGGGAGGATTTCCGCAGGCAGGTCCAATTCGGAGAGGATATCGGTCGCCCATTCCCGCCGGACCGCATCGTACATCTGGCAAGTCGATGCGACGGTGCAATCGCTGACGGCCGAGCCGCACAACCAGTATCGAAGCAGGTCGGGAATGAACAGCAGCGTCCTTGCGCGGGCAAGCAGGCCGGGCGTATCCTCGGCGGCGGCGGCCAACTGGCATAGACTGGTGATGTCCTGAAACATCGAGCCGGTCCGCTCTGCCAGACGAACCGCGCCGATCCGCTCGACGATCCGGCGACTCATACCGCTGTTGCGCCCGTCGCGGTAGCACCTTGGCCGCTCGAGCAGGTCGCCATTCTCATCCAGCAGGGCAAAATCAACGCCCCACGTATCCACGCCGATGGCCCGCAGCCGGATGCCGCGTTCGGCTACAAGCCGCATCGCCTGGAGCATCTGCTCAAACAGCGCCTCGATGTCCCAGAACAATCCCTTATCGGTTTTCACCGGCGCGTTGGCGAAGCGGTGGATTTCCTCCAGGCCGATCCGGCCCGCCGGGCCAGGCCGACCCAGAATCGCCCTCCCGCTGGAAGCACCCAAGTCAAACGCCAGATAAACTAACTCGTCCTGATTATTCATTACCGCTCCAACACCCCTCCGGCAACATAGCAAAAATCCCGCCGAACGCCAAGCCACTTCGCCACCGGCTGGCCGTTGCGAAACCGGCGCATCCTGAATATCATCGTGGTATGATAGACTTCAGAATGAACGTTATGCGTCCCAAAAAATGACGATATGTGATATAATACTCTTAACTGAAAGGAGTTTGGTATGTTTGAAACAATCAACAAGGCGTTTCTGGTCGGTGTGGGTCTGGCGGCGACTGCCGGCGAAAAGGTCGAGGAACTCGCCAAGGAACTGGCTGAGAAGGGAAAACTCTCCGAGGCCGAAGCCCGCAAACTGGCGGACAACATGATGGCCAAATCCGCCAAGGCAAGGAAAGACCTCAAGGCACAGGTCGAGAAATGGCTGGAGCAGTCGCTCCACAAGATGCACCTCCCGACCAAGGACGACATCAACAGCCTGAAGACCCGCATCGCCAAACTGGAAAAGGCCGGTAAGAAGAAATAACGGGGAGTCCCTATGCCGATTCGCGGATTCGGTTTCATAGGCAGACGGTATCGCCACATCACGCGGTATCGTCAGATCGCCACAGTCCTGCTGAAGCATGGATTCGGGGACCTTATGTCAACCCTGGGGATGCGTCGCCGCCTCGGCCTGGGCAAGCGACAGGCCGACCGGGCCGGAACGCCGGCGGCACATCTGACGCGGTGGCAGCGGATACGACTGGCCATGGAGGAACTGGGTCCGTCCTTCGCAAAACTAGGCCAGATTCTCGCGACACGCCCGGACATGATCCCGCAGGAACTGTGCGACGAGCTGGCGAAACTTCACGATACGGTCGCGCCTTTTCCTTTCAATCAGGCAAAGCAGACAGTGGAAGACGAACTCGGCGATTCGCTCGATACCATCTTCGAGAAATTCGACAAAACCCCCGTAGCCTCTGCTTCCATCGCCCGGGTCCACCG
>DAOVLS010000272.1 GCA_030631125.1 Planctomycetales bacterium | reverse complement strand
GAGAGAATCGTAATGAAATTCGGTATTCGCGAAATCGTATTCATAGTCATACTGACGGCCATTCCTGTCGGGGCGTGGTGGTTCGTGTTTCGTCCATCCGATATTCGCGACGACGAAATGATGAAACAGATAGAATCCCGACAGCAGAAACTCCAGGCGCTGAATCGGGCTACCGCCACAATCGGGAACCTGAAGGTGGAGATTACATCGCTGGAAGATGCGATTAAGTTCTTCCGCTCCAAGTTGCCCGGCGAGAAGGAAATCGACAAGGTCCTGCAAGAGGTCTGGCGTTTGGCCGAAGCGAATAAACTGACCACCAAGAGTATCCGAATGCTCAAGACCAGGTCTGCGACGGTAACGCTGACGTCCCCGGCGGGGCCTTACGCCGAGCAGCCGATCTCGATACAACTGGAGGGACCTTTCACCGGTTTCTACGGCTTCCTGCTGGCCCTGGAGTCCCAGCCGAGGATAATGCGCATCCAGCAGATGGATATTAAAAAAGTTGATAAGCAGGGCGAGGGCTACATCCGGGTCGATTGCACGGTGTCAGTCTTCTTTGAACGTTCGGGCAAGGGGTAGGAAATGTCTGAAAACATATATGGCGAGGTAGGTTCGCCCAGTACCGATTTGGCTGATGGCGCCGATTTCGAATCTCCCGCGGGCGCAGGTTCGGACGGCGACGACCGGCGGCAAAGTCGCAGCCCCTACAAGGCGCAGATGATGCGCTCCAACATTTTCCTCGTTGTGTTGTTCGCAGGAACCGCCGCTGTCGTCTATGGGTTGTCTCTGCGGAAAGGACCGGCAGAAGCTTCCGCCGAGCAGAAAACAATGGAGACTCGGGTCGACAGCGCGATCCTCCGTATCGCCAACGAAGACCCCGCACAAGCCAAGACGCCCTCTTCGGGGCAGATTACCAGCCGAATCCTCAAAAATTTCTCCAACCAGATCGTCGAACGGCAAATCCCTCTCCGCGATTTGAAGAAGAATCCTTTTGTATTTCTGTCCTTGGCGCCTGCGAATTCCATCGTAGTCAAAAAGCCGCCGAAGCCCAAACCGGCGACCAAAAGCCCAGAGGAAAAAAGCCGCGAAGAGGCAATGGCTATTCTCGGAACGCTTCACCTTCAGTCGGTCATTATGGGACGCAGCGGAGGAACAGCCATCATTTCCAACAATCTGCTTACAGTCGGGCAGAGTATTGAAGGCTTTGAAATCAAGAGCATAAGCCCAAGGTTGGTCGTGTTGGTCAGGGACGGCAGGGAATTCAAACTGGAGATGCCGTAGGAGGCTACCGACAGTGTCGCAGGGTCTTCAAAAGGATGTCGGTGCATTGGCCGCAGATGCAGGCCCGGATGAACCGGTAGAGTTCGCTGAACTGTGGCGCCCCGAGAGCGACAGCGAATTCCCACGCGGACCGGCGGCGGTTCTGCTTGAAAACGGGCAGGTTACCCCGGAGCAGATCGCCGACGCTATCGAGCGACAGAAGAAAAACCCGCGACTTTCCATCCTGGAGGCATTGATCGATACGGGGGCGGTCGATGAGTCCGTGGCGCTGAAGGCAACCGCATCCTATTTCAACATTTCATTCCTCTCGATTAAACCGGCGGACGTTGACCGCGATACGTTCGCCCTGTTCGACCCCGAGTTCATCAAGCGCAAGTATGTTATTCCCATTCGCCATGAGGACGGCAAGGTCCTGGTCGGCATATCGAATCCTGCGGACATTTTCCTGGTCGATGAGGTTAAGCAGCGTATTCGCGGGCCGGTGCAGTTGGTTGTGGTGTCGTCCGGGGACATTGTCGGCGCGGTCGAGGAACTGGACGAATCCACGCTCCATGGCGTCGATGAAATCATCCAGGGTATCAGCGAGGATGACGTGGAAGTCGTCGATACCGAGACCGACGAAGTAACCGACCTGGAAAAAATGGCCGGCGAAAGTCCCGTTATCAGGTATGTGAACTTCCTGATTACAAAGGCTGTCCAGGACGGCGCTTCGGATATACACGTCGAGCCCGGCGAACATTCGCTTCGCGTCCGATACCGTATCGACGGGGTGCTGTTCGCCCAGTCGGCGCCGCCGCTGGCGATGCACGCAGCCATTATTTCACGACTGAAGATCATGGCGAATCTCGACATCGCCGAGCACCGCCTTCCGCAGGACGGGCGAATCAGGGCGGTGGTTCACAACCAGCGAATCGACCTCCGCGTCAGCACGCTGCCCACAACGAATGGTGAAAAATGTGTTATCCGTATCCTCGACAGCAAGTCGATCCTCGTTGGGCTGGAAAACCTCGGTATGTGGGACGATACGCTCGAAGGTTTCCGTCGCCAGATTACCCAGCCGCACGGGATCGTCCTCGTAACAGGTCCCACCGGAAGCGGAAAAACAACTACCCTCTATTCCGCCCTGCGAGTCATGGACGGCGACGTCCTGAACATTTCGACTGTCGAGGACCCCGTCGAATACCAACTCGGTTTCACCAATCAGGTCAACGTCCGCGAGCAGATCGGTCTGACTTTTGCAGCGGCCCTGCGGAGCCTGCTCCGGCAGGACCCCGATGTTATCATGCTGGGCGAAATCCGCGACGAGGAAACAGCACGGATCGCCGTACAGGCGTCGCTGACAGGGCACCTGGTCCTTTCGACCCTGCACACCAATGATGCGCCGTCGTCCATCACCCGACTCGTCAACATCGGCATCGAGCCGTACCTCATCTCCGCAAGCGTCAACGCTATACTGGCCCAGCGGCTCGTTCGGCGGATTTGCGAAAACTGTAAAACGCCGGAAACAAACACGTCGGAAAGCACCGCACGATACCTGGCGAAGCACAAGGCCGACATCTCGCAGGTGTACAAAGGCGTCGGGTGTGATAAGTGCCGAAATATGGGATACAAGGGAAGGCTCGGAATCTACGAAATGCTCGAAGTTAACGACGAGATGCGGGACCTGATTACATCCAGTCCGTCTTTGATGGAACTTCGCCGCGCATGTTCGGCCCACGGGATGAGAACGCTGGTGGAGGACGGGTTGCAGAAACTGGCGGCCGGTCTGACCACCGTGGAAGAAATCGCCAGAGTAACCGAGACATAAAAGGAGAATACATTGGACCTCCAGGATTTATTGATAGAGTCCATTAAGCGAGGCGCTTCGGACATTCACGTCATAGTCGGGCAGCGTCCGATCTTTCGCATTAATACGGAGTTGCTGGCTTCGGATTTCCCCGTTATGACCGACGAATCCGCCGCCGCCCTGGTGCGAGAGATGCTCGGCGACCGCCGATACGCACAGTTTCTCCGCCGGCGGGATTTTGACTTCTCCACCGAAACGCCCGGGCAAGGGCGGTTTCGCGTCAATGCGCATTTCCAGCGTAACAGGATCGCAATCGCCTTCAGGGCCATTCCCAACAAGGTCCCGTCTCTGACCGACCTGAACCTGCCTCCCATCGTCGGCACTTTCACCGACCTGCCGAGAGGGCTCGTCCTGGTTACCGGCGAAACAGGATCAGGAAAGAGCACCACGCTGGCGGCGATGATCGACAAGATGAATCACAAGTACGACTACCACGTCATTACACTGGAAGACCCCATCGAATACGAACTCGTGCCGGACAAGTGTCTCATCGAGCAGCGCGAGGTGGGCAGCGACGTGCCGTCATTCGCATCGGGGCTGAAGCATGTGCTTCGCCAGGACCCCGATATTATCCTGGTCGGCGAAATGCGCGACCTGGAAACCGCCTCTGCCGCGATAACCGCCGCCGAGACCGGGCACCTCGTCCTGTCCACACTGCACACCCAGTCCGCCGCCCAGACCGTCGAGCGAATCATCGACATATTCCCTGCCGAGCAGCAGAACCAGATTCGCGCCATGCTCGCGAATACGCTCCAGGCCGTCATCTCGCAGACACTCTTCAAGCGGGCAGACCGCGAGGGAATGATCCCCGCCGCCGAGGTGCTCGTTTGCAATAGCGCCACGCGGGCGTGCATACGGGAAAGCCGGGTCTTCGAAATTCCCAACATCATCCAGACGAATGCAGCCTTGGGCATGATCACGCTGGACCAGTCACTCAAGCGATTGTTCCTCAACGGATGCATCACGCGGGAAGATGCGATTTCCCAGGCCAAGACCAAAGACCTGCTGAACGCAACCCTCAGCGCGTAGTCGGCAGGGAACCGGGCCGACCGGAACCAAACGGAACGAAACGGAACCATTCGGAACCAAACGGAACGAATGGGAACCGTTGGGAACCATTTGGAACGATTCGGAACCGTTGGGAACAAAGGCGAAATCTGTAACTCTTTGTGCGGTAAGCAGTTGCGATTTCGGGGTCATTTTTTCGTCCATTTTGAAAATCCGCCCTTGCCTGACTTGCCTATCTTGCTCATCTTGCCGTATTCGCCATGCCTCGCTGAAGCGAGCACGCCAACAGACTGGTCAATTGGTTG
>DAOVLS010000429.1 GCA_030631125.1 Planctomycetales bacterium | reverse complement strand
TGGTCGGTTCGCCCCGGCATGCCGACGTATTGGCCGTTACCGGCGCGTGCACGCGCCAGGCCCAGCCGAGGCTTCAGGAAGTCTATCGCCAGACTCCGAAACCTTGTGTCGTAATGGCCATCGGCGCTTGTGCGAACGCGCAGGGAATCTTTACCGAAGCCTATCACATGGGTGCGGGTGTGGACGTAGCTATCCGAGCGGTCGATCCGGACGCGATTATCGCCTACGTCCCCGGCTGTCCGCCGAAACCCGAAGCAATGATAGCAGCAGCCGTTAAGGCGATGGAGTTGATAAAAACACTGTAAAGACAGGGACTAGGGACTTGGGATTAGGGATTAGTTATGAGTGGAGTTGCCGTTGAAAATCAGATCCAACCGCCGCTGAAAGGTTTCGTCGGCGAGATATTATCCGCGCTTGGCGATGCGGTGGTTGCTGTCGAGCAGTGCGAAGAGCGACGCGGTATGGCTAGAATCGATCCGGCCCGGACGGTCGAAGTGGCGCAGAAGATGTTCGAGATGGCCGGTGCGCGATTCGCGACAGCCACAGGCCTGGACGTTCGCGACGGGATCGACGTGCTGTATCACTGGGCATTCGAGCCGGCCGGTGCTGTCGTTACGCTCAAGGCCCTTGCGGCGGGTCCTGATATTACGCTCGATTCGATTGCCAACGACGTCCCAGCCGCTAACTGGATCGAGCGCGAGATGCACGACCTGCTGGGCGTGAATTTTCGCAACCACCCGGACATGCGCCGATTAATCCTCGACGACTCCTGGCCCGAAGGCGTTTATCCGCTGCGAAAGGATTTCGACCAGATTAAAGACCGTCCGCCGCTGCCTGCGGCTCCGCCCGCGCCGGAGGAGGACCTGATATGAGCCATAAATCAATGATCAGCATCGGGCCTTTCCACCCGCTCCAGGAGGAGGCGGAATTCTTCCAGCTGTACCTGGACGGCGAGAAGGTCGTCGATGTGGATGTCCGCATCAGTTACACCCATCGCGGCATCGAAAAACTCGACGAGTCCAAGACGTTCGACCAGGTCCCCTTCGTCGTCGAGCGCGTCTGCGGGATATGTTCTGCCAGCCATCCGCTGGCGTACATCCAGGCAGTCGAGGAAATCGCCCACGTTGAAGTTCCCGAACGCGCCCTCTACTTGCGAACGATTGTCAACGAACTTGAGCGCATCCACTCGCACCTGCTGTGGGTGGGGCTGGCGGGGCACTTCCTGGGATACAACACGGTATTCATGTGGGCGTGGAAATATCGTGAGCCGACGATGGAGGCATTGGAGATCGCCACCGGCAGCAGGGTCAACTACGCCAACTGCAAGATCGGCGGCGTTCGGCGGGACATTACCGACGAGCACCTCAAGATGATTGACCGGTTGGTTACAGGCACGCGGGGCGATATTGAGATGCTGACGGCTGCGGTTATCGACGATCCGGTCCTTCACGCCCGCCTCAAGGGCGTCGGCGTCCTTTCAAAGGCGGATGCTTACGCCTACGGTGCTTGCGGGCCTGTGGGACGAGGGTCGGGCATGCCCATCGACGTTCGCCGCGACGACCCGTACGCCGCATACGACCGCCTCGACTGGAATATATTCGTCGAGGAGACCGGCGACGTCTTCGCCAAGGCGAAGATTCGCCTGCTGGAAGTGCTCGAAGCGATTAAGATTATCACGCAGGCGGTCCGCGACATCCCCGGCGGCGAGATTGACGCGAAGGTCGAGAACATCCCCGCCGGCGAGGGCATCGGACACGTCGAGGCTCCGCGCGGAGAGACGTTCCATTACGTCCGGTCCGACGGGTCGAACTATCCCGTCCGCCACAAGATTCGCGCGCCGAGTTATAACAACGTTCCGACCTTCAAAGCCTCCTGCATCGGGGCCGACATCTCCGACGTCGCCATTACGCTGGCCAGCGTCGATCCGTGCTATTCGTGCACGGAGCGGATGTGCACAGCCATCGATGCCGAAAGCGGGAAAGAAATGTTCGACTTCGCGCAACTGGTCAAACTATCGCAGGAAAAGACAGAGCGGATACGTAAACAGGTATAGGGCATGACTGATATTTTGAATAATCTGACGGCCAGTCCAATTTTGCAGATGACGCTTATGATTATCGGTGCGGTAATGATTATTGTCGCGGTGTTCAGGGCGCTGGTGCAGCACAACCTCAAGCGTCTGCTGGCGTTCGACGACATCAGCCAGATCGGATATGTAATCCTCGGCATCGGGACGGGGACGGCCCTTGGCGTCATGGGCGGGTTGTTCCACATGGTCAACATCGCCATTTACGGTACGATGCTGCTACTTATCGGCAGGGTCGTCGGAAGGGCGTCCGGTTCGGATGATATTGAAAACATGGGCGGCCTGGCTCGCCGATTACCGATTACTTTCGCCTGCAGCCTGATTGCAGCGGCGGCTATATCGGGCATCCCGCCGTTCAATGGCTTTGTCAGTAAGTGGTTGATATACCAGTCGTTGCTGGAC
>DAOVLS010000177.1 GCA_030631125.1 Planctomycetales bacterium | reverse complement strand
GTGCCGGTGTGTCGATTGTCGAACCGTCTGGAGGCCCTTCCGCTACGCTCCAGTGCCTCCAGACGGTTACGTAAACTTATGGAAAAGTGTAAACCATGTGCCCGGTACAAAGTGTAAAGCATGTACCCGGTTGCACAGTCCGCCAGCCCTTCGGGCTTATCAAAATCGGTCAGTTTGGGAATGTTTCTGATCCTGTTTGCTGTGGCCGCTCAGGGCGCAGGCGAGGCGGCGGAGCGCGACAGACGGCTTCGCACGACACACCGCACACCGGTCTCGCCACATGACCAGGCGTATCGCCGGCCGGGGGTTACTTCCATTACCTTCAGCCCCGACGGCAAGCGGCTCGTGGCAAGTTACTATGTTCCCGCGTTCAACCGCCCCGGCACGGACTGGGCCGCCTGGACCACCCAGTGCGACCTGAAAACGGGCAAGCGCCTGGTTATCCCCAATGCGTATTACCCCGTCGCCTTCAGCCCTGACGGGCAAACGATTGCGATGGGTATCTATGGGCGATCCCGCAAATGGGGGCAGTGGATGTATCCACAGACCCGCTTGGCCTTATGGAAGCCGGGCGAAACGAAACCTGTTCGTGTATTGAAACGCGGGGAGGGACAGGACGACTCCGTCGTCGCCGTCGCATTTCATCCAAACGGTAAGCAGGTCGTCTCTGTTACCGCCGGCGCAGAGGTACTGCTGTGGCTTGTGGATGGTAAACAGCCGCCGGTCGTCGTGGACAAACCGAAAGTCAGCCGTCGGCGTCACTGGGGCGGCGTCACTGTGGCATTCTCTCGCGACGGTCGATCGCTACTGGCGGCCTGGCCCGATAAGTCGAGCCCCTCTTACGACGATGATCTGGCGGTGCTCTGGCGGTCTGACCGCAAAGGAAAGTTCCGTCTGGCTGAGACCTATGGCGAGGGGCTGATCACCCGCGATGCCGGAATCGTGAGGTTCATGGACCGCGAGGGGAGTCCCGATATGCAGTATCTGTATGCCTTGGGGCGCGAAGCGGCAAAAAAGCGGCGCTGGCGACGACACCCCGGATACCATCGCTTTGCCCAAATCGTCTTTGCGCCCGGCGGAAAGAAGTTCGCAATGAGCATCCATGGCAGGGTGTCGATCTGCCGGCTGGGAGGCAAGATCGTCAGGCGGTTTCCCGCTGGCGGGGCCGCGGTGGCGTTCAGCCCGGACGGAAAACGCCTGGCGGCGGCCGATATTCGCGGGATTATCCGCATCTGGGACATCGAAAGCGGGCGGCTTGTGCGGACGTTGCGGCTTGATGATCGCCCGGGCAATACGATACTCGTTGCGGCTATCCAGTGTTACAGCAAGTTCGGCGAGCCTGAAGCCAATCGCAAGAAATTAATCCGACTCGTCAACCGGGCCGCGTCGCGCGGGGCAAAGATAATAGTCCTTCCCGAAACGGCCGTTACCGGATACCTGTCAGCCGATCTGAAGAAGACCTGGCAGGCGGGTGGTCGGCCCGTCAGCGGCGGGTTGAAGGGTGTTGATCCGAAAGATGTCGCCGAGACTGTGCCGGGTTCGTCCACAAAGATGTTCGGCAAACTCGCCAAAAAGTGGGGCGTCTATCTGACCGTGCCGCTGCTGGAGGTCGATCGCAAGACAGGCCGGTATTACAATACGTCCGTCCTGCTCGGCCCGGACGGCTCGATACTCATCCACTACCGCAAGCGTGACCTCTGGAAATGGGCCGAGTGCGGCTGGGCGAGCAGGGGCGACCGCGGCAATCCCGTTGTCAACACACCCTTCGGCTGGCTCGGGCTGCTCATCTGCTACGACATCCACGACCAGGCAAAAGTCATGGGCCGACTGAAGATCGACACGCTGCTGTATTCCATCGCCTGGGTCGAGGATAAGGGCAGCGACTGGTTCGCGAAAAAACTCCCGGCCATTGCTAAAGCCAACAAGTTCAACATTATCGCTGCCAACTGGACCGTTCCCAAGGCCCCGGCCCCGAAGTGGCACGGCTACGGTCAAAGTTGTATTATTGACGCGACCGGAAAAGTGTCAGCCAAGGTCAAGGATAACCTGCAAGAGGAAATCGTCTATACCGAACTGCCGCTGCCGACGCCGTCGCCGGATAAAGCAACACCGACTACGTTAAAGAAGTGATGGAATTTGCGACTAACCTGTCGCTTTGCACCGGGATTGCTGCCAAAAGCGACCGGCGTAGTAAGCGTTACCTGCAACATCACCCCCAAACCGCCGTCATCAATCGGGTGCAGACGCTTGACAATCGAGGCGGGATTCACTATGTACTGATGACCCGTTCAGGTCTTTATGCCCCGTTGGGCCGCACCAGACAGGTCGCCGTATCAGAATCCGCAGACAAGAGGAATAGGGAAAAGGACTATGCCAAAACATGCTGACATTGACAAGGTGATGATTATCGGTTCAGGCCCGATTGTTATCGGGCAGGCGTGCGAGTTTGACTATTCCGGTACGCAGGCGTGCAAGGCATTGCGCGAACTGGGCTACAAGATCGTGCTGGTCAACTCCAATCCCGCGACCATTATGACCGATCCGGATATGGCCGACGTAACGTACATCGAGCCGCTGACGCTCGAGGCTATGACGAAGATTATCGATAAGGAGCGCCCCGACGCGCTGCTTCCAAACCTTGGCGGGCAGACCGCGCTGAACCTGTCATCAGAACTTCACAAAGCCGGCGTGCTGGACAAGTACGGCGTGAAGGTCGTCGGCGTGCAGGTGGACGCCATCGAGCGCGGCGAAGACCGCATCGCCTTCAAAAAGACGATGAACAGCCTCGGTATCGAAGTGGCCCACAGCACGGCTGTTTTCAACGTCGAAGATGCCGAGAAAATCGCGGGCGAACTGGGATACCCCGTCGTGATCAGACCGGCCTACACTATGGGCGGAGCCGGTGGGGGGCTGGTGTATAACGTCGAAGAGCTCCGCGTCGTCGCCAACCGGGGAATCGCAGCAAGCCTTATCGGGCAGATACTTATCGAGGAATCCGTCCTTGGCTGGGAAGAACTGGAACTGGAAGTCGTCCGCGACGCGAAAAACCAGTTGATTACGGTCTGCTTCATCGAAAACGTCGATGCGATGGGCGTTCACACGGGTGATTCATTCTGCACCGCTCCGATGTTGACCATCAGCAAAGAACTTCAGCAGCGGCTCCAGGATTATTCATATAAAATCGTCGAGGCCATCCAGGTCATCGGCGGAACGAACGTTCAGTTCGCCCACGATCCGAAAACCGGGCGCGTCGTCGTAATCGAAATCAACCCGCGAACGAGCCGAAGTTCCGCGTTGGCATCGAAGGCGACGGGTTTCCCGATTGCGCTGATTTCGGCCAAACTGGCCGGCGGGATGACAATGGACGAGATTCCCTATTGGCGCGACGGTACGCTCGAAAAGTACACGCCGTCGGGCGATTACGTGGTGGTCAAATTCGCCCGCTGGGCCTTCGAAAAATTCCGCGATGCCGAGGATAAACTCGGTACGCAAATGAAGGCTGTAGGCGAGGTTATGAGCATCGGCAAAAACTACAAGGAGGCATTCCAGAAGGCCATCCGGTCGCTGGAAGACGGCAGGATGGGCCTGGGCTTCGCCAGGGATTTCAATGAGCGTCCCCTGGACGAATTGATGGAAATGCTCCGCGAACCCACCAGCCAGCGCCAATTCATCATGTACGAAGCCATTCGAAAGGGCGCAACGGTCGAGCAACTTCATGAATTGACCTACATCAAGGCATGGTTCATCGAACAGATGGCCGAACTGGTCGAACTGGAGGAGCAGATTCTCAAGTATAAAGGCCAGGCCCTGCCGGACGAATTGTTGGCCCAGGCCAAGAAAGACGGTTTCGCCGACAAGTATCTTGGAAGGATACTTGGCGTACCCGAGGCCGACATTCGTAAGCAGCGGATTGCCCTGGGCGTGGTCGAGGGGTGGCATCCCGTTCCCGTCAGCGGCGTCGAGGATGCAGCCTATTATTACTCCACCTACAACGCCCCCGATGCTGTCGGCACCAGCGACAAGCGAAAAATAATGGTCCTCGGCGGCGGGCCTAACCGCATCGGGCAGGGAATCGAGTTCGATTACTGCTGCGTACACGCAGCCTTCGCACTGCGTGACGAGGGGCTTGAGACCATCATGGTCAACTGCAACCCCGAAACCGTCTCGACCGATTACGATACGTCCGACAAGTTGTACTTCGAGCCGTTGACCGTCGAGGATGTGTTGAGTATCTACGAGAAGGAGAAACCCGAAGGCGTCATCGTCCAGTTCGGCGGGCAGACGCCGTTGAACATCGCGGCCGAACTCGAAGCCGCAGGCGTCAGGATTATCGGCACCAGCCCGGACACAATCGACTTGGCGGAAGACCGCGACCGATTCGGTAAGATGATGGATAAACTCGGAATCCCCATGCCCGAATCCGGTATGGCAAGCACGGTCGAAGAGGCGCTGGCCATAGCCGGGCGGATCGGTTATCCGCTGATGGTCAGGCCTTCGTTTGTGCTCGGCGGGCGAGGGATGGAGGTCGTCCACGACGAGGAGATGTTGCGGCAGTACGTCGCAGCGGCTGTCGATGTTACGCCCGAGCGGCCTATCCTTATAGACAGGTTCCTCGATAACGCAATCGAGGCCGAAGCCGACGCACTGGCCGACGGGACCGATACTTTCGTCCCGGCTGTCATGGAGCACATCGAACTGGCGGGCGTACATTCGGGCGATTCAGCCTGCGTTATCCCGCCGATAAACATCCCGGCCCGGCACCTGGAGACCATCAACGAATACACTCATAAGATTGCTCGTGAACTGAACGTCATCGGCGTGATGAACATGCAATACGCAATTGCCGACGACGTGGTTTATGTCCTCGAAGCCAATCCGCGTGCGTCGCGGACGGTCCCGCTGGTCTCCAAGGTCTGCGGAATCCCCATGGCCCGCATAGCAACGCAGGTGATGCTCGGAAAAACGCTGGCGGAGATGAACCTTCAGCATAAGTCAATCCCGCACTTCGGTGTCAAGGAGGCTGTCTTTCCGTTCTCGATGTACCACGAGGTCGATCCCATCCTTGGACCTGAAATGCGTTCGACGGGCGAGGTGCTGGGTATGGCCGACTCGTTCGGACTGGCGTTTTATAAGGCCCAGGAGGGCGCGAAGCAAATCCTTCCGACCGAGGGAACCGTCCTGATATCCGTTTCGCCTCACGACAGGCCTGCCGTGCTTAAGGTGGCAGGGAAGTTCGCGGAAATGGGATTCAAGATACTTTCCACCGAAGGCACTTGTGCTTTTCTGGTCGATAACGGTATCGAGGCCGAGGTGATAAAGAAACTCCACGAGGGCAGGCCTAATATCACCGACGCAATCACCAACGGGAAGATACAACTCGTGATCAATACGCCTATCGGTAAGATGAGCCAGTACGACGATTCCTACATTCGCAAGTCGGCGATTAAGTACAAGATACCGTACATTACGACGCTCAGCGCCGCCGAAGCCGCCGCCGAGGGCATCGCCGCCTATCGCAACAGCGGCAGCGGAGTCAAAGCCCTCCAGGAGTACCATGCGGACATTAAGTCGCTCTAACCCGGATAATTTTTACCTTTTGGGGCATCTCCGGCGCCACTTTTGAGATTTTACATCTTGACGATTATT
>DAOVLS010000095.1 GCA_030631125.1 Planctomycetales bacterium | reverse complement strand
CTCGACCCGATGGGCGTGCACACGGGCGATTCGATAACCGTCGCGCCGGCCCAGACGCTCACCGACCGCGAATACCAGAAAATGCGGGACGACTCGCTCAAAATCGTCCGCGAAATCGGAGTCGAGACCGGCGGGTGCAATATCCAGTTCGCCGTCCATCCGAAGACCGGGCGAATGGTCGCAATCGAGATGAACCCGCGAGTCAGCCGGTCGTCGGCCCTGGCGTCCAAAGCCACCGGCTTCCCCATCGCAAAAATCGCCGCGAAGGTCGCTATCGGAATGACGCTGGACGAGATCCCCAACGACATCACCCGCCGGACGCCCGCATGCTTCGAGCCGACAATCGACTACTGCGTGGTCAAGATTCCGCGATTTACCTTCGAGAAATTCCCCGAAGCCGACGATTTTCTCACCGTCAGCATGAAGAGCGTCGGCGAGGTAATGGCTATCGGGCGAACGTTCAAGGAGGCCTTTCAGAAGGCGCTGCGAGGTCTGGAGATTAAACGCGCCGGCCTGGGCGCTGACGGGCGAGACGAACCCGCCGATAAGATCGACCCTGCCGTCATCAGACAAAAACTCACCAAACCAAACTCCGATCGCATCTTCTATATTCGCCTTGCAATGCAGCAGGGAATGAGCATCGACGAAATCAACAAACTGACCGGAATCGCCCCGTGGTTCCTGGACAATATCCAACAATTGGTCGAATTCGAGGAGGATTTAACCGCCGAGGGCGCGCTTGCTCTTACAAATCTCGGGGCCTGCATGATGAGGAAGGTCGAGGATGCCCTCAGTGATCGCTCCTTGAGCGAAGAAGAACGGCGAGAAGCGGAAGCACTCCACCAGAAGGCAGCGCGGCTGACCGCGATGAGTTTGCTCCTCGTTTCCGAGGAGACCAGGAACGAGGACGTCGACGAAGACTACTTCGATAACCTGCTTCGCAAAGCCAAGCAGTGGGGCTACTCGGATATCCAACTTGCCGGCATCTGGCATGTGTCGCCCGAGTGGATCCGAGCCTGTCGCAGAATCATCGGCGTTCGGGCCGTGTTCAAACTCGTCGATACCTGCGGCGGGGAGTTCGAAGCCTTTACGCCTTACTATTATTCGACCTACGAACGCGAGGATGAGACGCGCCAATCCGACAAGCCCGGCGTGATGATCCTTGGCGGCGGGCCTAACCGCATCGGGCAGGGGCTGGAGTTCGATTATTGCTGCGTTCATGCCGCTGAGGCCTTGCGCGAAATGTCCATTCCGTCCATCATGGTCAACTGCAACCCCGAAACCGTCTCGACCGACTACGACACCTCCGACCGCCTCTACTTTGAGCCGCTGACGCTCGAAGACGTACTCGAAATCGTCCACCGCGAAAAACCTCGTGGCCTGATTGTCCAGTTCGGCGGGCAGACGCCGCTGAACCTGGCAGAAGGCCTGGCCGGGGCGGGCGTCCCGATTCTCGGAACAAGTCCAGCCTCTATCGCCCGGGCCGAAGACCGCGAGCAGTTCAGCAAGATGTGCTCCCGCCTGGGAATTCGCCAGCCTCGCAACGGAATGGCTTCATCGGTCGCCGAGGCGCTCGACCTGGCCGGCGAAATCGGCTATCCGGTGATTGTCCGTCCGTCGTTCGTCCTCGGCGGGCGGGCGATGGAGATCGTCTATACCGACGAGGACCTTCGCCACTTTGTCCGGGCTGCCCTTGAAGCCTCCGACGGAGCGGCTGTGCTTGTGGATAAATTCCTTGAAGACGCCATCGAACTGGACGTTGACGCGGTGGCTGACGGGACGGACGTCTATATCGCCGGCATTATGGAGCACATCGAGTACGCCGGCGTACATTCCGGCGATGCGGCAATGGCGCTTCCGCCGCACCGGCTCGACGAGCAGGTGGCTGGGGAAATCCGCCGGGCGACGCGCGACCTGGCGATGGAATTGGACGTCTGCGGGCTGATGAACATCCAGTTCGCAGCCGTCGGCGGGCGGGAACTGTACATCCTCGAAGTCAACCCGCGCGCCAGCAGGACCGTCCCGTTCGTCAGCAAAGTTACCGGCGTGCCTATCGCCAAGGTCGCCACGCGGGTGATGCTGGGCGAGACACTCGCGTCGATGGGCCTGGACAAGCCCCGCCCGCCGCTGACGCACGTCGGCGTTAAGGAATCGGTTTTCCCGTTCAGCCGATTCCCCGGCACGGACGCGGTTCTAGGCCCGGAGATGAAATCGACCGGCGAGGTGATGGGAATCGACAACGACTTCGGCCTGGCCTACGCCAAGAGCCAGATCGCCGCCGGTACCCACCTGCCGACGGGCGGTACGGTATTCGTCTCGATTAAAGACGCCGACAAGCAGGCATTGCTGCCGACGATCCGCCGCCTGAAAGCAATGGGTTTCAGTCTCATCGCCACCGACGGGACGAGCGAATTCCTCGACCGCCACCGCGTCTCCAACGAGCGGATAAACAAGGTCCGCCAGGGTAGCCCGCATATCGTTGATGCGATTAAGAACGGTCGGATTGACCTGATAATCAACACGCCTTCGGGCCGGCGACCCCGGGCCGATGAACAGGCCATTCGCATAAACGCCGTCGCACACGGCATCACGCTGATCACCACCGCCACCGCCGCAGAAGCCGTCGCCGACGGTATCGCCGCGCTGCGAGCCGGAACGCCCGACGTGAAACCTATTCAGGAATACCTCGAAGGACGATGGCGAAATTGTAACCAGTAGCCGGTAGCCGGTTACTGGCTACTGTATTAACCGAGAAAAGCCTGTAAGTTGTAAAACGCTGTTTCCAAGGAGACGCATTGAATCCGGCGGTAATCATTCTGGTAGTCGCTTCGACCTTCATGCACGCCGGTTGGAACCTGCTCGTTCGTCGCCGAGACTGCGAGACGGTTTTGATAGGCAGGATGCTGATCGTAGTTGTGCTGGCCGGGCTGGTTCCAGCGGCTGTCAGTGAGGCGATGGTGCGCAGCCTCACGCCGAAGGCCTGGATGTGCGTAGCGGGGTCGGGGATATGCTGCGGGTTTTACTACCTTGGCTTGGCGCGCGCGTACGGCTCCTCGGATTTCACTGTGGTGTACCCCGTCGCCAGGGCCTTGCCGATTCTGCTGGTTGCCTTCGGCGACGTGCTGCTGGGAAGACATCTCACGACATTCGGATGGGTCGGTATCTGCCTGGTAATCGGCGGATGCCTGCTGACGCCGCTCAAGTCGTTCCGCGGCTTCGCCCTCGGGCATTATTTCAATCGCGCGACTTTCTGGATCGCCTTGACGGCCCTTGGAACGGTCGGGTACACGCTGCTGGACAAGTCGGCCGCCGAGGTCGTCCGCCAAGGACCGGCCACGGCTGCACGCTACGGATAGATCTTCTTCCTGATTTCCTACGTCGTGTACGCATTGTTAATGCGCCTTTCCCGGACACGGCGACAGTCAAACCGCTCGGTTGGGTGGAAAACTCCGATCCTCGCCGGCATACTGGGTTTCGGGTCATACTGGCTTGTGCTCTGGGCGTACCAACTGGCCCACCAGGTAAGTTACATCGTCGCCTTCCGGCAGTTCAGCATTGTCATCGGCGTAATCCTGGCCTTTGCAATTTTCAAGGAACAGGGCCGGACCGTCCGCCTGACCGGCACAGCCATAATCCTCGCCGGCTTGGTCCTGATCGGCGTCTGGGGAAGTTGACGAAGCATGAGATTCCGTTTCTTCTCCGGCGGCGCTTTTGGTAATATACCTTCGACACTCTGGAAAGGACTCGGTCATGGCCATATCGGATGAAGTTCGCAAAACGCTGCTGAAACTGGCCAGGGATGCGGTACGGGCGACGGTTTCGCCTTCGTCCCAGCCCGCCCCGCCGTCGGCGGAGGGCATTCTGGGTGAGCAACGCGGCTGCTTTGTTACGCTGACCAACCGAGGCAGACTTCGCGGGTGCATCGGAACGTTTCACCCACAAAAACCACTGGCCGAACAGATTGCCGAAATGGCCCGGTCTGCTGCACACGATCCGAGATTTACACTCGATCCCATCACACCCGGCGAGGTCGCCGGCCTCACCGTCCAGGTATCGGTGCTGAGCGAACTGGAGCCTATCGAAAATCCGCTCGACATCGAGTTGGGCGTCCACGGCATCTACATCGTCCGCGGCCCGGCCAGCGGGTGCTTCCTGCCCGAAGTCGCAACAGAAACCGGATGGACCAAAGAGCAGTTCCTCTCGCAGTGCTGCTCCGGCAAAGCCGGCATGAACCCCGACGCATGGCGAGATGAACAGACCACGGTCTATACATTCACAAGCGAAAAATTCTCAGACGAAAAGTTGCCGGGGCCACTCAAATGAGTACTAAGAAAACTGGTATATATATTCTGTACTGTCTGATTTCGCTTTGCCTTTTGATAGGCCTGTGTGCTTATAATTGCAAGGGCAAGGATTTTGAATTCGGCGCCACAGCAGAGCAGCGGACTCTATCGCAAATAGGTAGCCTTGCGACTTTTGTAATCCGCGAAGTTGCCTTTGAGGAACCGTTGCCTTTTCAACTTCCGGAGGGGGGGATATAACGACACTGGAGCGTTGGTTGGACGAGAGGCGTGAAAAGTATATCGCTGAATACGAAGACGGAGGGGAGTTTTTCCTGATGGTGATGTTTAAAGCACGATTTTTAGTCGAGGATGAATCATCCCCGACAATCCGCCTTGTGGACACATGGGGTAATCGGCTCAAATATAGTTGTCCGGCCAAAGATGTAAAGTTGGTCTTTCGTCTTTACAGCACCGGCCCAAATGGAATAGATGAAAACGGTGGCGGTGATGATATAGATGGTTCCAGAACTTACAAGAGCCTATCCGGTTATTTTACAGATGACAGTTTTGACGGGAACACTTATCGTAAATACCGGGATCGTTTAAAAATAATACGCAGAAATGGCGATATTCTCATCCACCATCCTTGAGTTAAGTGTGTAGTGGTCCAGCGAAAGTGAAGTGCGATTTTTCGGCAGATTTGGACAGAAACCGTAACAACAGGGACGGTTTCCTATTTCTTCGACGTTTCGCGTTTACGCTGGAAGAATTCGCTCAGTAACCGCCCACATTCATCAGCCAGGATGCCGGAGGTGATTTCGACGTTGTGATTGAGTCGGCTGTCGGAGCAGATGTTATAGAGCGTTTCGACAGCGCCGGCCTTCGGGTCGGCGGCGCCATAGACAAGCCGGTCGAGTCTGGCCAGGACAATCGCCCCGGCGCACATCGGGCAGGGTTCCAGCGTTACTGCTATCGTGCATCCGGTAAGTCGCCAGTCGCCGACGGCCTCGGCGGCGGCGCGAATGGCGAGCATCTCGGCGTGAGCGGTCGGGTCGGCGTCGATTATTCGGCGGTTGTGAGCGGCAGCGATTATTTCACCGTCGCGCGCAATCACCGCCCCTATCGGAACGTCGCCCAGCGCCTCTGCCTTACGCGCCTCGGCAATCGCCGCCAGCATCAGTTGCTCTGAGTGCTCGTGCTGCATGGTTTGCTCAATCGAAATCTCTCCGGCAGGCGATGGGCATTCGCCGCCCCGGGCCGAAGGCGCGGGCGGTTACTCTCAACACCGGCGGCGCCTGGCGACGCTTGTACTCGGCCAGTGTAACCATGTTCACGACACGACGAACCACGTCGGCATCAAAACCGGCGGAGATGATCTGTTCCGTGCTTTCATCCTGCTCGATGTAGCGCGACAGAATCGCATCCAGCAGGTCGTAAGGCGGGAGTTTGTCCTGATCGGTCTGGTTTGGTTTCAGTTCGGCGCTTGGCGGCTTGGTAATAATGTCGTCGGGGATGGGATGCCCCGCCGTTTCGTTCAGGTGCCGGGCGAGTTGATAGACCATTGTCTTGGGCACGTCGCCGATAACGGCCAGTCCGCCGGTCATGTCGCCGTAGAGCGTGCAGTATCCGGTCGCCAGTTCGCTCTTGTTTCCGGTCGCCAGAGGCAGATGCCCGCAGGCGTTGGAAAAGGCCATGATGAGGTTGCCGCGTATGCGGGCCTGGATGTTCTGATCGGTCGTGTCCGGGCGGTCCGCGGGCAGGTGCTCGGTAAGGGCCTGCTCGTAAGTGGTGTGAATCGGGTCAATCGGCAGAACGAGATACCGGATGCCAAGATTCTCCGCCAGTTGTTGCGCGTCGGTGAGGCTGTGGTCGCTGCTGTAGCGCGACGGCATGGCGAGCGCCAGGACGTTTTCAGCGCCGAGTGCGTCGGCGGCAACGGCGGCGACGACGGCTGAATCTATCCCGCCCGACAGGCCCAGCACGACCGACTTGAAGCCGCATTTGCGAACGTAGTCCCGCAGGCCCAGTTTCAAGGCCGCCGCCAACTGCTCCATATCGGAGCCGGCCTGTTCGCACTTCCCCGCCCGGCCGGCGGTATCGACCACCAGGATGTCTTCGGCGAATCCCCTGCAGCGTCCCAGCATTGCCCCGTCAGCCCCGACGGCCAGGCTCGCGCCGTCGAAGACCAGTTCGTCGTTTCCGCCGACCTGATTGACGTAAATGATCGGCGTTTTCATCCGTTCTGCCTGGCGGCGGACAAGGTCCTCGCGGATGGCGGACTTGCCCAACTGGAAGGGGCTTGCGGACATGTTGATGATAATCTCGGCTCCGGCTTTGCGGAGGTCCGCGAGCGGATCGGCCTGATAAGACGTCTGCCCCAGTGCGGCCAGGGCGGGGCGGTCCCAGATGTCCTCGCAGATGCTCACGCCGATTCGCCGACCGTTGAGCATCAGCGGCGCCTGCGGCCGGCCCGGGCGGAAGTAACGCCTCTCGTCAAAGACGTCGTAGGTAGGCAGGAGCGTTTTGACATAGACGCCGGCGACGGCGCCGTCTGCCAGCAGCGCAGCGGCGTTCTCCAGCGGCTTGCCCGGCGAGGTCTCCGCAGGCCTGACGAAACCGACCAGCGCCGCGATACCACGACACCGCTTTGCCAACGCCTCGACCGCATCAACCGAAGCCGAGATGAAAGAACTGCGGCTCAAAAGGTCGCGGGGCGGATAGCCCAACAGCGACAACTCGCTGAAGACCACCAGTTCGGCCCCCATCTGCTCGGCGCGGGCGATGCAGTCGGCTGTCTTTGAACTGTTGCCGGCGATGTCGCCGACTGTCGGATTAATTTGTGCAAGGGCGATCTTCATCAACTGTCTTTCCTGTTTTGTTCATCGTAAAAAGCAGCGGGAATACAATATCGCTCGCACAGCATGGAATCCAGACCGCAAGGAAAAGAAAAACACCTACAAGAGGAATCACAAATGAATCGAGCGTATCTCCCATGGCCATGGTCATGTGGAACAGCGACGCCCATGTGCTCAAAAGCACGTGGCCGGCGTGAGGAAACTTCGTCCGAGGCCGAAAACAAGCAACCGCAATACCCGCAAACGCCAGAGGATTCACCAGCCACCACTTCTCTATGAAACCCAGGTGGATTTCCCTGTGGGGCCAATTCAGGAGCGATTCGGCAAGGTACGGAATGACGCAATCGCTCAACGTGGCTATGCCGATCGACCCGAAGTACCCGATCAGGATCGTCGGTAAAAGCCTTCCCTTGCTGTGAAGCCTGTACATCCCGGCGGTCGCCAACGCGCTGAGGAACACGTGAAAAGGATGAAACACCCAAAAAAGCACTTTAGAGGTCGAACGATCTATGCCGGAATAAAAAATCACCGCCATGATCGCAATCCCCGTCAACGCCCCGAACGTCGTGAACGGCGCGTGAGATTTAAGTTCTTTACCTATCTGCTTCGATATTACATTCATTCAGCATGTTTCTCCCCGAAGTCGGCAATCGGCAGGCTGGGACGGAGCGACTCGTGCTACGTAGCCCGTATTTTTCATTAACCACAGAGTTCGCAGACCTGCCTGCCGGCAGGCAGGGATTCAAAAAACATATCTCATTTTTATTTCAAGGGTTACAATCTTCTCGCCCAGGCGATTATGTCCAAACCGTCATAATCTGAAAAACAGAGTGTCATTT
>DAOVLS010000108.1 GCA_030631125.1 Planctomycetales bacterium | reverse complement strand
TAGTCTCGCCGAACTCATTAATCAGATGAACCGCCAGCCGCTGGAATACCAAGTACCTAAAACTGCGAACAAGTTTGAGCACATCGTCCAAAGGCAACAGCCTGTCACGAACAGCACGCTCCGCCGCATCCCGCAGCGGAGTAACAAACTTCCCCGCCAGATCATACGTCCGATTCTGCTCATGTTCCTCGATGGCAGGTCGCCATATGTAGGAGTAGTCGAAGGGGATATCAGAATGGAGTTTTTTTGCCTTAATAGCCTCCAGAAGTTTTTCGCTAAGAAGGTGAAGCGTTTCCTTGGGTCGCAACGAAACCATCACTGGTGTCAGCGACTCCAACGCTTTAAAGAAGTGATGCTCCTCGTGGCGCTGACTGCGGCTTTCCGGCTGAACCTTCGGGAACAGATACGCCCGAGCCAAACCAAATGCATGACTATGAGTACCGGTCTCTTTGGCCAGCCTCTGAACGATCTGAATCAGTTCTTCCTGATGGAAGAGGTAAAACTCAATCCCGTTGTCAATGAGTTGGGTAATCTTCTGGACAAGTGGAACAGCATCGCTAACAGGCATTTTCAAGGCTGCTTCAACCATGTCGAACAGGATGTTCGGATTGTCCGTCTCTACCTCCGACAGAATATCGGCCACCAATTTCGGCTCATGCTCGGCCATCCGAGCGAGATACTTCGCGGCCTGCCAGTGTGGATAGCGTATCCCACCCTCGACTGGGATATTCTTAGGAGGCGATGAAAAGAAGCCCTTTCCCCGGAGTGGAGTAATCCATTTCGGGTTTTCTAACTTGTCGAGAAAATACCGGTAGTGTTGTGGTGCCCCCAAAAGGGCCACAGCCTTCTCAATTTGTTCGTTAGTTGGTGTCTTGAAGGATTTCATCGAGTTCGCCAATATTCGTAAAGAACTGTCCCTTGATGCCTAGTATAACCTGCTCGAAATTCTCAAATTTCAGCCGTAGTTCACTCTCTGAAGTGGGGGCTCTCACTTTGTTGGATACATGTGTTTTGCCCATAAACCACTTACAAATCTTTTTAAATTGCTTTATCTGAGGGCGAAGGATTTCCGGAGAATCAACTTCTGGAGTGATCCCTAACAAGAAAAGGCGCTCTTGAGGGTTCGGGCGCTCTCGGCTACTCATATGGTCAGTGATCAAATCATCAAGTTCCCTAAAAAGCTTTAACGGAAGACTTTCCGTTGAAATATCCGGAGACGTCGCAACGTGGGAGTAATCCACTTTCGGATGGAAATGCTTTTGCCATAGTCTGGCAATGCTGTCCATTTTGCCGTGGTATTCCACTCTGTTAGATGTCGTGCCTTCGAGAATATCCGGCAGTCGGTTTCCGATGTCACGAACAAGATGGCCTATAAGCTGAACCCGCGCCGGAAAACCAGGAGAATTCAGCAAGCGAACGGCTGCCTCATACGGGTCGCAGAGAGACAGCGCATTCCGCTTGAACCAGGAAAGCAACTCCTGACGCCTCGGCGTCATTTCAAGCCGTGATGGCCCTGTTTCCTCTTTCACCATCTTTCCTTAGAATGCTTCATCCTGATCCAGTCGGCATTCGTTTGCCTCTTGCTGATCCCGTTGCTTGACATATTTGGAGAAACCGTTTTCTCAGCGAAACACCCAGATTGTATTCTCCTTTCCCGGCTACTGACTACTAATTACTGACTACTACTTCCTGCCCATTGTATTTGCGTTGAGTTTATCTGTAAAATACTTCCTGTTTTCAAACGACGACATCCAATTCGCACATAACAGAACACCCGTGGTGATGCCGTGCATTGGTTGAATATTCTTGGAATTCCGGGGACACAATACTATTATTTCAGGGAATTCCCCTGCTACGACTTTTTCAACAACCTCACGAAGTCCCGTTTTCAATTGGAAATCGGAAATTGGAAATACTACTCTGCGAAGTATCGCTCTTTGCTCTGCGAAGCGCTACGCAAAGCAGAGTCGCTACGTAGCACGAGTTGGAAATCGTTACTGTTCGACTTTCCAGATCATCATCAGTTTCGGCGTCTGGATTTCGTCGAGGACGTCGGGGTCGATTATCGGTCCGGTTTTCGCATCGGCCATTTGCTCGAAGAAGCCTTTGCGCCTGAAGTACCTGACTACCTTCGGTTTGGTCAGCCCGGCCAGGCCGGCGGCTTTGTCTATTGCATCGTCCAGGTAGCCTATGTCATCTATCAGTCCCAAGTCCGTAGCCTCATCGGCGGTGAAGATACTTCCGTTGAACGGTACGGTTTCGGTTACGGTGAACTTTTTTCCGTCAGCGCCGGTGTAGGTTTTTTCTTCCGTTGTCGGCGTGAGTTTGCCGCCTCGTCCGTCGCGTACGACCTTTTCAAACCGTTCCTGCATGACGTCCAGCAGTTTTCGGATCGACTCGATCTGATAATCGGCAGGGTCCTCGAGGGAATTCGGGGCAGCCTTCCATGCGCGGGTTTTCGTGGAGCGGACGACCACGGCCTTTGCGCCGTACTTTTCGAGGGTTCCCTTTATGATAATCCATGCGCCGATGACGCCGATGCTGCCGGTGATTGTGGTCGGTTCGGCGTAGATGGCGTCTGCCGGCGCGGAGATGTAGTATCCCCCGCTTGCTGCTACCGACCCCATCGAGATGACCAGTGTCTTCCCGTCGCTCTTCAGGTCCATCATCATTTTGTGAATCCTGTCGCAGGCAGATATTCCCCCGCCCGGACTGCTGACGCGCAGCACGACGGCCTTGACGTTCGGGTCGCCGGAGACCTGCTTGCAGAAGACCTTGATCCTCCCTGCCTGTTTACTGTCGATCACGCCGAAGACGTCATATACAGCCACCACCTGATCTTTTCGCCCCGGCTTAAGGACTTCGGCATCCATCCCGTCGCCGGCCAGCCGGGCTAACTTCGACTGGACGACATGCGAAACGACCCCCGCCGCCAGCAGGATAAATAACAGGACCACGCCGACAATCAGCAGGCGTTTCCATAGCGGCTTGCGTCGTCTCGGATAAGGATAAGGTTGCCATACCGGCGGTGGTGGAGGCGGCTCAATCCGCTCGGTTCGGTTTGGATCGCTTTCCATTGGAGGCATCGTAGTTTCAGACATGTCTTTTCTCCTGATTAATCCGGTCCGATCACATCGGTCCGGGACCGCCGACTATTATAAATACTCACTGTAAATCTGTCATTAAATAATCCTTCATATCTGATATTCGCCGTCGCCGATGAAAAAAACGGTAAAAAAGCAAAAAACCCCCTTGGCAAAACCGCGGTGATGGGATATAATAAGAATGCTTGAAAATGCTCGGAGTTTTGGTGTAACTTCGCGAATGCCAAGGAGGAGTACAGGTGGAAGCGATTGTCGGCAGCAGGATTGAACGATTCGGTATGCCGGGATCTCGCCTGTTCCAAATGCTTGTCGTCTTCGTGGTTACAAAAAAACAACCGGTCTCGCTAACAGTCATATTGGAGGATGCATCGTGAAACGGGTTTCCATTATTAGTATTAGTCTTTGTTTGGTGGTGTTTTTCTGCGTGGAGGCTTCATGGGCCGATCTGCAAATCCGGGAGTTTGATGCAAAACGGCACGACCGGTTCCACGTCGGCGGCGACAAGGCGTTTATCGGTGAAGGGTACGACTTCTCCGGCGTGGGCAAGGACGCGGACGACCTTTGGGCCACCATGATCTCCCCGACTTATTTCGTCTCTTCGTCGCACTTCCGCCCCGGTTCAGGGGCGACGGTTACGTTCTACGAGAACAACGATCCCAGCGGCGCCACCCACGAACACACCGTGGCGGATTGGGGGCGCCCTGTGCTGCCTGACGGGCCGGACGGGTCTCCAAACTACGACCTGTGGATCGGGAAACTGACGACACCCATCGATACGGACAAGGTTGCCTATTATTCCGTGCTCGAATTACCTTCAACCGACGACTACATAGATAGCGACATATTAGTGTACGGCCAGCCGGATATCGTCGGGCACAACACGATATCTTACGTAGATACACTCGGCGGCGTTAACGACAAGCACATGTGGTTCTATTACAACACTCCGACCGATCCCGATGAAGCAATGACACAGAACGGGGATTCGGGTGGGCCTAGTTTTATGGTTTGGGACGGGGCCTTAACGCTGATTGGAACCCACCATTACGGCATATCCTCCGGAGGAGATTCCTTCATTCCGCTCTACATCGACGGATTGAACGCCTGGATGGCCGCCGACGGGAGCGACGAGCGCGTTACTGTCGTACCCGAACCGGCGACGATGATCCTGCTGTCGATAGGGGTGATGGGAATGATTATTCGCCGACGACGTTGAGTATCACCACTAACTGGCGGACGTTTGCGGTCGCCTGCGTAGCGGCTTGACGGCGGGCGACCTTCGGATCCAGAGTCTCCTTGGTTTTTCGTTGCGCCACAACGGTCGATGCCGGCATGGTCGTCGGACCGGCAGGCGGTTTCGGCATAGCCGACCTGCTCCGTACAGTGCCGGGCCTGGGGGTCGCAGACGCCAACGCCGGCTGAGAGGCAACCTTTTGCCCTCGAACTTCGGCAACCTTGCCGACACTGGGCTTCAACCGGGCATTTTCACTGAACCGTTTTTTATCCGCGCTTTTCCTGTGAATTGCATCCCTGCTCGCCCGGCCCCGGCCCGCAGCATATCCGGAGCGATCATCGGCCTTGGCCAGGGCTATGGCTTCGCCGTCTTTCCTGTAGCCGTATCTCCTCATCGGCATCTGCGCGACGTTCTGCCTGGCGCGGACTTCGTTCAATTCTGAGACGATCTGCCGCATCTGATTCTCTTCTATCACGACTTCGTAGCGTATCTGGGTGGGCGCGACCTGGGTTTGATTGTAAAAGTTGGCCCGACCTCTGGGTTTGTCGTGGGCGACTTTCGCTACCCGAACGGACTCTGCCGCCACCATCGGTTTGATGCTGTTGTTGCCGAATACGCGCTCGACTTCCCGCTGGGTCAGGAGGAGGTTATCAGTATTGATGAATACGTTTGTTACTTCCGCCCTTGCGAGGCCACCCACCTCGGCGATTGCCCCCTTAGCAAGGATCGGCGGTTTGGCGACATCCGGCGTTTGCTGCCCGGTCTGCTGCGGACGCGTCGGCCTGTTCAGCCAGGTCGTTACGGTTACGCCGACGCCGACGGCCAATAGTATGACCGCGGCTCGCGCCAGGTATCCGGCCCACCATCCGGCGGACTTGCGCTGCGCCCTTTCCAGAACGGCGTCGGCCATACCGGCCGGGGCCCGGGCGGGCGGAAGACCGCGCAGAAGAGACTGCACCGCCCGCAACGACTCCAACTCGGCCGACAGGGCGGGGTCGGCGGCGACCATCTCGGCCACCCGGCAAGATTCAGCCTGCGACAACTCGCCGTCCAGGTAGGCCGAAAGTTGCTCCAAAATTTTCTCCTTGTCGCTCATCTTTCAGTGTAATCCTTGCTCGCCACGCCGTAGCCCGGCGAAGGCGGGTAATCAGTGGACTAAGTCCGTCAATTTTTCCCTTAAAATACATCGGGCACGATAGAGGCGACTCTTAACAGTACCAACGGGCAAACTCATGACCTGCGATATCTGTTCGTAGTTCATCTCCTCGATATCCCGCAGAACCACCACGATGCGAAACTCTTCATCCAGTTCTCCCATCGCCGCCAGGACGCGATCGTTTGTGTCGGTCCGTTCGGCTGCATCCTGCGGGCCTGTTTCCCGACAGTCCGCCAAGGCCTCGACCGGCCAGAGCAACTTCTCTCCGTCCGAATCGGTCGCTTCGAGCGAATGAAATTTCACTCGTCCGCTGCGTCTGCGCCGGCTGATCGCCAGGTTCATCCCTATCCGAAACAACCATGTATAAAACCCGCTTTCGGCGCGGAACGCCGCCAGGCCTTCTAGTGCTTTGACGAACGTCTCCTGACAAAGTTCCTCAGCATCGTCATAATTTCCACAAAATCTCAGAAGCGAGTTGAAGAGGCGGTCCTGATATTTTTTCACCAGCGGGCCGAAGGCGTCTGCATCGCCTTTGCGACACTGCCTCAACAGGGCCACATCCTCAAACACGCCCGCTACGACTTTAGACGATCTCTCAACCACAATGTTCCCGAAAAAATCAGCGATTTGTCGAACTTATGGTAACACACCCGCGCGGAAAAATAAAACAGATAGGGAGTAGGTCGTAGGGAATAAGGAAAAACGGAAAGACAGGGACTAGGGATTAGGGACTTGGGACTTGGAAAAGAAAAACAGATGAACCAGTCAACCAATCAACTCATCCGTTTTAGGTTCTGTTTTTCTGTTTTTGCCTAATCCCTAATCCCTAGTCCCTGTCCGTCAAATCGTTACGTGCTTTCGGTAACTTCCGCCGGTTCGGGTTCGGGCTGCTTCTCGCAGACACCTTCGAAATAGAGGTGTTTTTCGCCGTCTTCGCCGTCCTTGACCGACACGACGACCTTGCTGTTGTCCTTGTACGTGCCGCGGAGGATATCCTCGCTGAGCACGTCTTCGATGTGATGCTCGATGGCGCGTCTGAGCGGTCGTGCGCCGAAGTCGGGATTGTAGCCCTTGTCGATGAGGAACTCGTTGGCCTCGCCGGTCAGTTCCAGTTCCAGCCCGTGCTCGGTAAGCCGCTCGCGGACCTTCCGCAGTTCGTAATCGACTATAGTAACCAGGTCTTCCCGCATCAGCGACTTGAAGACAATCACTTCGTCCAGGCGATTGAGGAACTCAGGCCTGAAGTGCCGCTCGACTTCCTTGGTGAGCATTTCCTTCATTTTTTCGTAGGACGCTTCCTCGTCCCGGCGCCCGAAGCCGAAGCCGCCCTTGTTCTTGATAAGTTCAGCCCCGATGTTCGAGGTCATAATCAGGATGGTATTTTTGAAGTCCACCCGCCGGCCGAAAGAATCGGTCAGACGACCTTCCTCCATTATCTGGAGAAGCATGTTGAACACATCCGGGTGGGCCTTTTCGATTTCGTCCAGCAATATGACGGCGTAAGGCCTGCGGCGGATTCGTTCGGTGAGTTGCCCGCCCTCTTCGTACCCGACGTATCCCGGAGGCGCGCCGATGAGGCGGGAGATGTTGTGCTTTTCCATGTATTCGCTCATGTCCATCTGGATGAGGGCGTCCTCATCGCCGAACATGAACTCGGCCAGGGCCTTGCTCAGCAGCGTTTTTCCGACGCCTGAAGGCCCGACGAAGACGAAAGACCCCATCGGTCGGCGCGGGTCTTTCAGGCCCGACCTTGCGCGCCGAATTGCCTTGGCGATCGAGACGATGGCCTCGTGCTGGCTGACGACCCGCTTGTGCAGTTCATCCTCCAGTTTCAGCAGTCGCTTGGCC
>DAOVLS010000040.1 GCA_030631125.1 Planctomycetales bacterium | reverse complement strand
GTATCTCCGCAAACGGTGTCCGCCCGAGGGCCGCCTTAAACCGCCGCTCCAGAGGCCGGCGCGACATTCGCACCTCTGTCATTACGCTCTCCACGCGAATACCTTCGTGGGCGTGTTCGCGAATAAACTGTACCGCCTTGATGACATAGCGGTCGTCAATGGCCATCACGTCGGTGCTCTGGCGCGTCATCACGCCCAGCGGCGGCAGCAGGATAGGGCGCTTCGGCGCCTTTCCGCCGCCGAGTATGTCATTGAGAAGATTGGTCGCCTCATAGCCGACCTGCTCGCCAGGCAGGCGAATGCTGGAAAGATGCGGACAGGCTATGTCACAGAACGTCTCGTCGTCGTCCACGCCGAGAACGGCGACTTCCTCCGGAACGCGGATGTCAATCTGGCGGCACAACTCGCAGATCCACAACCCGACGAAATCGTTGATGCAGAACACAGCCGCCGGCTTGGGAAGGCTCGCCAGCCAGCGGCAGGCCCGCTCGGAGTAGTAGCTGAGCGGCGGCAGCGGTATGCCGCAGGGCGGATATTTTTTTCGGGGGTTGAACACGTCACAGGGCAGTTTCCTGCGACGCAGCACCTCGACAAAGGCCTCGCCGCGATACCGGGAGTAAAAGGACTTATCCAGGGCGGCCATTCCGAAATGGCGAAAGCCGCGCTCGATAAAATACTCGGCAGCCATTTTGCCCAGCGCTTCCGGATCGACATCCGCATAAGGAAGGGATGAAAACTCGCCTCCCGGCGCCCATACCCCCACGCCCACCGCCGTCAAGTCGTAGCGCCGGGCGTCGGCCTCGTATTCCTTAGGTCGGCGCATCGAGATCATCCCGACGGGCTTGACTCGCCGCGACCAATTACTGTGACGGTAGTCCTGGAAGTTGGTGAACAGCCATGGCCGATCCGGCCGACCGTACTTGCCGATACCACGCCGGATCTGCCGACCGTAAAGACAGTCCCACGGGATGTCTATCAGGAGCATTTTTACATCCTTGCCACTCTTGTTCATATCAGGTCTCCCGTCAAGCCCAGCCGCAAAGTGCGATGACACTAACCGCAAAACGTTCTTGACACAAGTAGAAATCCGAATATAATAGTATAAAATAAAAGTGAGGGAGGCGAGGGTGTCTTCTCCTCTCAAGCAAACCAGCAAATTTTATGGAAGGGAATAACAAGATGAGAAAGACAGTAACATTATTGGGTTGTCTGGCTGTATTGGCCCTGCTGGCCGGACAGGCGGGGGGTGCGACAAGTTACACCTTTACCGATGCCGAGACCGACGGCAATTGGCACGACGCCGACAACTGGACCCCTGCCGGCGGTCCTCCGGGAACGGTTGTCAATGACAACGCCACCATTAATGGAGGAAGAACTGCCATAATTTCCACTGATCTCAGCCAGAACCTTGGCTATGTGCGTGTGGGCAGTGGTACGGCCGGGCACCTCCAGATGACGGGCGGTTCGTTCACCACTAACGACCATTTTAGCATCAGTTACGAAAACAACGACGGCCAGCCTCAATCCACCTTCATCCAGACCGGCGGGGACGCTACTTTCGGAGAGACTGTCTTTGTCGGTACTGCGTATAGTGGTAACACCTACGGCGACGGGTCGTACACGATCTCCGGAGGCAGCATCACCCAGACCAACATGAACAGGTACTTCATCCTGGGTGGCGTCGACGCGAGGTTCAGGGTAGAGGGCACAGGCTCAACTATCCAGACCAGCAACTTCTACCTGAACGCCGGAACACTGGAGATTGCACTGACCAGTGCCGGCGCTGTTACACAAATTCTGTGCTTGGGCGACCACTCGAAGTACAAGGGCGCCCATTTCGCCGCAGGAACTATCCTCTACGTGGACGACACACTGTACACCAGCAAGGTGTTAGGTCACGAGGTCCTGTTTTTCAGGCTGCCTAGTAGTAACTGGAGTGGTCACAATCTGGCGTTGCATGCCGACAACACGTCGGATTGGGAGTTGATCTGGCACGAGGGCGACGGCACCGGCGACGACGGGTACTACATGGTCAAGTGTCTCGTTCCCGAACCGGCGACCTTGGCGCTGATTGGCGTGGGTCTGATCGGTGTTGTCCTGCGGCGAAGACGTGGTTAGTTAATCGGTAATCCGGTAATCCGGTCTTTTAAGAAGGGAATAACAAGATGAGAAAGACACTGACATTGTTGAGCTGTTTGGCTGTATTGGCCCTGCTGGCCGGCCCGGCGGCGGGCGCCAACCTGACTGTGATCAAATGGAATGGCGATGGCGGCGACACACTCTGGCACAACCCAGCCAACTGGGACCTGGACCGTGTGCCCACTATCGATGACTGTGCCATTATAGACACCACCGTAACCGTGGATTTTTCTACCGCTGATCAGTCGGTCGGGCAACTACTCTTTAGTGGCGGCAACAAAAAGACCGTCACCTTCAACCAGGCCAGCGGGATACTCAGAGCCCGCGATACCGGGGCTTATGACCCCATAATTCCTTGGTGTATCCCCGGTACCAGCATGAATTATTGCACGGTAGGTATTTACAACCATACCGGCGGGAGCCACCTCATCGATGTCGCACTTGTTCTTGGTGAGCATAGCGACCCCAAAAGCCACGGCACGTATAACATAAGCGAGGTTAACGAAGCCGTGCCCACCATTCTCACAACCGTCGATTTGGAAGTAGGCGACATCTCCGGTACTCCCGAGCGTGGCACTTTTCATGTCATCGGTACGGGCGCGGATATCACAGTAACCGGTGTGTACACGCAGAGCAATGCGGGTACGCTGATGGCCACACCATCGGGTAACCCCGGCATCAGCACGATCGCCGTTACCGGCAATGCCGCCTTCGACGGCGCGCTAGTGGTAGTAGAACCCGCCGGCGGCTACGCCGGGCCTTACACACTAATGACCTACGGTTCGTACACAGGCGATTTTTACGGCGGTCCGACTCTGCCTGACGGCTGGGACTACACTCTGAGTGGTGACGACTCGACTCCTGGTGCGCTAACGATCATTCCCGAACCGGCGACGCTGGCGCTGCTGGGCGTGGGTCTGATCGGTGTTGTCCTGCGGCGAAGGCGTAGTTAGTTAATCGGTAGGTAATCCGGCAATCCGGTAATCCGGTCTTTTAGGAAGGGAGTAGCAAAATGAGAAAGACAGTAACATTATTGAGTTATTTGGCTGTATTGGCCCTTCTGGCCGGTCCGGTGACGGGCGCACAAATGGCTGAAAACGACGTGAACACAACCGGCGCCCTCTGGGAGAACGCCGCCGACTGGACGATAAGGGGGTCAAGCCCGGCGGTGCACCGTGTGCCGCTCGCCAGTGATTTTGCCATAGTATGGACGAGCAAGGACGTGACGATAAGTGACCTTTCAGGTGATTCTTGCGTGTGCGGGGCTATGCTAATAGGAACTGGTGGCGGCAGTGTCGGGAACTCTACCGGCTACGCCTTCCAGACCGGCGGGACACTCCGCGCTGTCTATGATGCCAACTGGGTCTACAACTATGGCTACGTCCTCCCCAGCGGGTCGTTTATAGTTGGCCTCTATGGATATGGCACCTACACCCATAGCGGCGGAACCCTCAACGTTGACGGCGCACTCGATATAGGGACGCATGGTACAACGAACCACTATGGGGAATATTATTTAAGCGGCGACGGCGTTGTTACGGCCACCAATCTAAGGATGTGCGTGAATTATGGGGGTGGTTCCGTACGGGCCCTCTTCGAACAGAGCGGCGGGAGCGTTACACTCACCGGCGCACTCGAGATCGGCTATGAATATGACGCCGATGGCAATGCGCTATATGATATCTCCGCCGGGAGCCTGTCCACCGGGACGCTCCACGTCGGCAGAGCCGCGTTCGGCACCCTCAAGGTCAGTGGCGATGCCGCGACGATCACAGTCAGCGGCACCTACACGCAGGGCACCAGGGGTACGCTGGAGGCCGAGATCGGCAACCCCGGCATCAGCACGATCGTCGTTACCGGCAATGCCACCTTCGACGCCGCCAGCACCCTCGACATGGCCGGCGTTACGCCCGGTTATGGCGAGTACTTCGACCTGCTGACGGCTGCCGACATCGTGGGCGACGTCCTGCCGACCCTGTCGGCCGAGGACCAGGTGGACGTAAACGGCATCGGCTGGGTCCTGTCGATCGAGCCCGGTACCGAGACACTGCGGGCGACTTACGTTCCCGAGCCGGCGACGCTGGCGCTGCTGGGTATCGGCGGGCTTGGCGTGCTTATCCGGCGCCGGAGAAAGTAACCAACAAGTTAACATACAGGGAACAAGCCCAGTCCCAACAGGGGACTGGGCTTCGCTCCCGCTGCCTTGCAACTTTACAAGACAAGACGATACGCAAAGACGAAATGGTCGGACACTTTGATCAGGGTTTATCTCCTTCTATACAAAGCGCCATCCGCGAACAACCCATCCCGCCAGGCCCGCGAAAGTGGGGTCAATCCACGGCGACCTTGACGATGGCCTTATGCACCGGGCCGGCGCCGCCGAGCGGGGCGTGGGCGTCGGCGGGGAAAAGAATGGCAAACCGGCCAGGCCCGACAGCCAACCACGCTTCGGACTCATCCGCAAAGAAGCCGAGGTCCTTGTCCTCGTCGAAACCTTCGGCGCCGCAGCAGCAGTCCGTCGGCCTCCAGCCGATCTCGTCGCAGCCGGAGATACAGAACTGGATGTCGATGTACTCCCTGTGAATTTCCAGCCTGGCCTTCTCTCGCCCGACGCCGTCGGCGCGGACGATAATCGCAAAGACCCTCTCGCCGTCAATCGAGTGCTTCCCTTCGGGCAATTCAGCCAGGTCGCCTCGCTGAAGGAACTCAAAAGCCCCGGCGAGTCCGCTGTTCAAGGCGGCATATTGTTTCCAGTTTTCCAATCGGTCCAGTATCATCTTTAGTTCGCCTTTCTTGCCGCTTCTATCATTGCCTTCATGTTTTCGACCGGCGTGGCCTGCGGGTTCATTTCGCCGGTGTTGAATATGTAACCACCTTCGGAACAACCGATTTTAACGATTCGCTCGGCCTCCTTCGCCACTTGCTCCGGCGTGCCGCGCATAAGGACTTCGATGGGATCAAGATTTCCGCTGAAGCAGTTTTTGCCGGTCAGCGCCTTGCGGACCTCGGCGATATCGGCCGCCGGACCACAATTAATGATGTCAGCGCCCAACTCGCTCTCTGCCAGCAGATACGGAATTGCAATCTCGCTGTTGTGCAAATGCACAATCGCGCCGTACTCGTGGGCCTTTTCCACCAGTTTCCTGCACGAATCGAAGGCGAACTGCCTGTACTGCTCCAGCGAGAGCATGCCGCTGAATGCATTGCAGTCCCCTATCCAGACTGCGTGCGCCCCGGCTTCGACTTGCGTTTTAATATAACGCGACTGCGCCTCTACGAAAAATTCGCAGGCGTCGGCCAGCAATTCAGGCTGCTCCATCGCCAGCATCATCGTCTCGGTCAGCCCGAACAGCAATCCCACGGCACTGTACGGCGCCGCACAGCCGCCCTCGATGAGCACCCGGTCGCCGAAACGCTCCTTGACCAGACGTATGGCCTTGAGTTTCTCCGGCATCCGCCCGTCTTTGTGCGGGTCGGGGATGCGAAGATTTTCGAGCGTGTCTCTGGCTGCGGGCAGATAGTCCCTCGTCGCGCGGAGGATGTCGCCTTCGCCGTGGGTACCGACGCCCAGCGGCTCGAACTCGAAGCAGTCATCCACCTGCACCCACGCCCAGTCGTAGTCAAATTCCTCAATGGCTGCAATCCAGACCTCGGCAATCTTGTCGCCGTCCTGGCAGAGTTCCTCGTAAGTGTATTTGCCATACCACTTTACGTCGAACTCTTCGCTGCACGCGAACACAGGCAGCCGATCCGGCTTCTCAAGCCGGATCGCTTTTCTGACATCCTCAATCACACCGTCGTAAGCCATCGTCTTATCCCTTTCAGCAATCCCGTTACAGTATTTCTTTCAGCAGTTCGGTGTCGATATTTCCGCCGCTGACGACGGCGGCTACTTTCAGGCCTGCGGTTTCCTTTTGGTGGGTCAGAATCCCGGCCAGGGTAACTGCCCCTGCCGGTTCGGAAATAATCTTTGCCCGTTTGACTAGCATCCTTATCGCCTCGCGGATGTCGGATTCATCTACCAGCCAGACGTCGTCGATGTACTGCCGGACGACTTCGACGCCCATCTGCCCCGGCTGGCGGACGGCTACGCCGTCGGCGATGGTCTTTCCCTCAGGCACCGAGGCACACTTGCCCTGGCGGACAGATTCAGCCATTGACGGAAAGGCCGTCGTCTGAACGCCGATGACCTTAACGGCAGGGCGGGATTCCTTAATCGCCACCAGCAGGCCGCCTATCAGCCCCCCGCCGCCGATCGGGGCGAGGACCATCTCGACTTCGGGTAAGTCTTCCAGTATCTCCAGCCCGACGGTTCCCTGCCCTGCCATGATTTCCGCATCGTCGAAACTGTGCACGTACGTCCGGCCTTCGGCTTCTGCCAGTGCGTGGGCGTGCTCGCTGGCGGCGTGGTAGTCGCTGCCGGCTACGACAAGTTCGGCTCCGTAGTTGATAATCGCCTCCCGCTTGGTCTTCGGGGACGATTCGGGCACGACGATCTTGGCGGGGATATTCGCCGTCGCCGCCGCCAGCGCCAGGCCCTGGCCGTGGTTGCCCGTCGAGGCGGTGATTACCCCCTTACCACATCGGCCTTGAAGATGCCCGATCTTGTTCATGTTGCCGCGGACCTTAAAAGCGTGCGTCAACTGGAAGTTTTCCAACTTCAGCCAAAGCCCGCAGCCGATGGTTTGCGAAATATCGCGCGCGTCGAGCAGCGGCGTGCGAATAACCTTGCCGCGAATCGTCTCCGCCGCCCGCCGGATGTCTTTAATGGTCAGAACACTCATGGCATCAGTTTATCGTATCATTTCGGCAACGGCTTACCGCACCACGGGCAGTAATTCCACGATATGTGTGCTTCCTTCTTGCACTTAGTGCATTTTCGCGGAACGAACAGCGAGTTCAGCGGACATTCGAACTCTATCACACCCCCGGTTTCGCTTCGCGTTTTGGCGAGTTCGACAACCAGTTTTCCTTTCTTGTACGGGTCCATGACCCGCTTACCCCTGGCGTCGCGGTCCGCATAGACGAAAAAGTGGAAGTTCTTGCCCATGTTACCCATCGCGTTGGCCAGGATCGGCTTCATCATCTCCAACATCAAAAGAGCGTCCTTGTTGACGTTCCCGGCCTGTTTAATGAGGGTCTTTTTGCCTTTTTCGTCAATGTACGTAACCTTCATGTTCCTGACCACAGAAGCCTTGTTGTGGAATTTGAACGCCCCAAACGTGCCGATGTCCGCCCGCACAACGGCAATCATCGTGTATGGTTCGAGGGTTTTGATGATCTTATTGGATTCTTCAGGCTTGATAGTTTTGTCCTGAAGCAATGCCGATTTCCAGAACTCCACCGGAATCCACCAAACGAGATTTATTCCCGGCGTGGGTTCGGCCGATTTCTGGAGTTCCACGGTCAGGGCGTCGGAGTTCACCTTGAGTATGTCTTGTCGTTCCGCGCCCAACAGAACGGTCGCCGCCAGTGCGGCAATCAGAAGCAGGGTTATCTTTTTCACTCTTTTCTCCTCAAGTATCGTTCAGGAATACGCACTCACACCGTATGCGGCGATCCACGCTCCGAAGCGTCAGTGGCCCGGCGAAGATCGACTATTTGCTTTCTGAAGAAGGCTCATCGTCGGCCCCGGCCCGGCCTGGCGCATTGTCCATATTGCGGACGGACTTGTCCAGATCGGCAATTCGTCGGGAGAGCATGTTCATCTGAAACTCAATCGAATTGAGAACCCAGAACTGGAAGTGGTCCACCTTGGACTGTTTGTGGATCATCCAGATAATCTTCAGCGACACCAGCAGGACCGCCACTTCCAGCAGGAGCAACGGCGGAAGAAGAGGGATATCCCATCCCATCAAGTGCCGCAACAGGTCAAACACAAAGGCGGACACTACTACGACAAGAAACGTGATGTTAATCATCACGACCCGTTGGTGGCTGGTCGCCCCGCCGATCTGACCGACGATGTTACGAATCTTCTCCTTCTGGGCCTTGTAGTGCTCCAACTCCTCACGCAGTACATCCATTTCGTCCATCGAAAGTCTCTCCGTCAATGGTCCCTATTATGCATTTTTTCTCGCCAGGATATAGGTCGTTTTGGTTATCAGGTCGTCGTCGGAAATCCGGGCGAACCGGTCGGCGAGGCATTTTCGGGCGATTCCCGACGTATCGACGCCCTTGAGATCGCGGATAATCTCAAAATCGGCCTCTTCCATCAGCCGGAGGTGAGTCGAATAGGGTTGGCGGTTTATCAGCCAGGGCCGCTTGCCTTTTATCAGTTTCCATGTGAAGTCCGAGTAAGCCCAGTGTCCGTTCCAGTGTTTCGCCAGGCCGTGGGAGCCGAAATCAATCTGATGGCTCATAAATCCGCCGCCCCTGAGCCAACGATACAACGCCTCGTAAGTGCCGCCAAGGTCATCGACGTGCTCAAGCACCGCCTGGGAAAATATCATATCGACAGATTCCGGCTCTATCACACCGGCATCATACCACGGCGCGAAATAACGGATTTCGATGGCATCTTCGCATCCTGTGGCACGTAGCATGGCCGTCCCGGCCATGTTTTCTTCATTCACGGGCGGGACGCCCGTGCCACGGACAAGGGCATCGCGAATTTCCTGAATCCGCGACGGCGCCAGGGTCTCAGCCAGGCGGCCGTCGGTGAGTATCTCGTGCGGGAACCGGCACGAATTCAGTTGCGGCGTGATGGCGGGGAATTCATCCCGGCCCGGAATGGAGCGCCTTTCGGCAAACAAAGCGACCAACTCGTCAAAGATTTCGAGATTTACCTGCCTATCGGCGTATTTGACGACATCAAGCGCGTAATACTTCTCGCATCCCGTCAGCAGTGCAGCCAGACCCGTTCCGATAGAATCGCCGGGGCCGAGTTCAGCCACGACCTTCGGGCGTGTATCCAGACCGGCCTGATGCACCATCACCAGATGCCGCAGCCAGACGGAATAGCAATACCGCGCCGAATCCGTCCCGCCGGTCCGCCGACAGGCGAGTTTGCCCAAACCCGGCAGATAAGTCGCGATTCCCTTGATTATATGTTTAACACCCATGTGTTATCGATCCGTCATGGACAAATCGGGTATCCCGGACCCTAAGCCCAGCCATTCGAATGGCTGGGCTTCTTTACGCATCAGTCAGACGTTTGATTATCTCCGCGAAGTCGGGATATTTTTGTATTAATTCTTCCCGCCGGGCGGGTTGATAGTCCTCGAAGTCGAAGGCAGGGGCTACGGTGGTTCCCATCAGTGCGAAACGCCCGCCTTCGTTCAGTCGCATCCCCTGCCAAACGCCCCGCGGCACGACGCACTGGAGGCGTTGGCCGGCCTTGATGTCCGGGCCCAGGGTTATCGTCTCACCACTGCCGTCAGGATGCAACTGGAGCATCGTTACCGGATCGCCCAGGTAAAAATGAAAAACCTCGTCGCTGATCAGCCGATGAATGGCTGAAAAAGTATCCGGCGTCAGGAGATAGTAAATGGCAGTGGCGAGGTGCTTGCCGGCTTTGTATCGCTCCGGCAGCGCGTCGGCGGGGATTTCCCCATCACCGCTGCGATAGGTTTCACGGTAAAACCCGCCTTCGCCCGGCAGCGGCTCCAGGCCGAGATGTTTAATAATTTCCTCTACATTCATATTTTGATTTACCGGCATAGAGATACAAAAAAACAGATATTTCGACACAGAGACCTACCTGCCTACCGGCAGGTAGGTCTCTGTGTCGCAATTCGTTTTTTTATCTCTGCTTCTCTCGTATTGCATCATCGCGCACATTGCGTGCTGGACGTAGTCGATTCTGACTTCGCCCGCCCGCTTGTTGAACGATTTGCTGAATCGCGGATGGTCTTTCGGCAGTGTTTTGACGGCTCGCGGAACCCCGCCGGCGTATTTGCCGGAGCGAATCTGCGCCCGCAGAAGGAACGAAATGCCCGAAGTTGCCGCCGCTTCGATGCGGTTCCGCAGGGCCTTGTCTTCAGCCGGCAGGAACGTCAACGCCGCCAGAAGCCCCTCAAGATCGGTCGCCGTCGGGCAGGTCCGGCCTTCCTTTCCGAAGGAACCGTATTCGGCGTCGCCGGCGGGACGTTGTACCTGGTCGGACAGCATCCTGTTGCAAATCTGGCGGGCATGATGAAGGATTGCCTTGCGCGGAACCGGCTGTTTGCATTTATCGTACACAGGCAGCAGTTTCGCCGTCGCCAGCAGCGCCCACTGGTCCGGCTCGACGACGGATTTCCCTGCCCGTTTGCGGGCAAGGTATGCGATTGCGTCGGCAGCGCCGCCGAGCCACTGCGGCGACGGGTCTTTCTCGTACAGCATCAACAACCCCAATGCCGCTTCGCCGGGATAATAAAGCGAGAACCATGCGTTGCTGAGGCCGCCCCGCGCGGGGATGTACTTGGAATAGAAACTACCGTCGGTTTTCTGCATAAAGAGGATGCACCGCCCCATCTTTCGCAGGTCGTCAATCGGCGTCTTCGCAGCCCCCGCTTTTTCGGCGCTGAGCAGCGCTACAAGCCCAAGCCCGACCCCGCCGAGTTTGACCTGCATCGGAGCCGACTTGCCGCTTATCCGCAACCGCGACCAGACGCCGAGAAGGTCCTTGTTCTTCGGTATCGGCGCAGTGGCCTCTTTTTTCAGGAACCGCACCGCCCTGCCGATTGCATCCCGCGTTTTCTTGTCGGGCCGACGTTGTTCGTACATCGCCAGCGCATATATCGTCCCGGCGTGGCGAAGTATGTTATACGCCGGTTTGGGGGTAATGTCAGGATTCGTGTTGATTCGATATACGAACCTGCCGTCCTTGCCGCACGCGCGAACCAGATAACCAGCCGATAAGTCAATCGCCCCGGCCAACCTGTCTGAAACGGGTTTGGCCATTCCGGCAAGTGAGTCGATTTGCTTAACAATCCATTGCTCGCGCGCTATCTCCGAGGCGTGCCCGTCGATAAGAAGCGGGATAAACCGTTTCGGTTCGGGAGCGGCATTGAATATCTCCTTGCTGTGCTGGAACGGTACGACGCAATCCAGGGCGCCATGGACTATCACGAGCGGGCAGGACAGTTTTCCCGCCGCTGCGACAGCCGAAGCCTCGTCAGGATCGAATTCGCCCAGTTGCCCCGCTCTGACCAGGGCCTCCTCGACATTGGCGGGTCTTTCCAGAAGGAGTATCCGCCGGGCGATTTTCCTGAACGACGCCGGCGGCGCTATGGCCATCACACCTTTGCACCGAGGCTCGATTGCGGCGTACTGAAGTGCCACCGCGCCGCCCATGGACGAGCCTAATATGTAGATACGATCGGAAACTATTTTTTCCCGCACGAGTTGAGCGACCACGTGTTTGAGATCGTGTTTTTCCTTGGCGCCCCAGGTTATGTACTTCCCGCCGCTTCGACCATGGGCGCGGAGGTCCGGAAGCACCACGTCCCATCCGTGCCCGGCCAGATTTTCTCCGAGCGACAAAAACCACGACTTGCTCGTCAGCAGCGGATGCAACAACACCACCGTGCCGCGAGGAATCTTTCGCTCAGGCTCGGCGGCATCGACGAGGCGACTGTTGATGATCCATACGTCAATTTCGCAATCTTCCAGTCCCTTGAAGCAACGATGCAGCGAAATTCGCCCCTGTTTAACCAGTTGTTCACCCGTGCCGGTAAAGGCCAGCATGGTCTTGCCCGGTATGGACGCCGGTTCGATAAGCCTTTTTGCATTGGCGTTGTGATAGGCGTCACAGCCGATACTGACGGCGGTAAAGACAAGCACGCTGAATGTCGCAAAAACACTCTTCATTTCGCTGACTCGACCGTCTTTTTCCGATTGCCCCGTCGCCAGGAGCCTACGATAGCGCCGGCAATCCAGAGGACGTGCCCCGCCGTTTCGACGGCCTCTTCCAGAAAAAGGTGAATTTCATCTTCATTTGGAATGACTGCAAGGCGCTCTTCGTCAAAGACTCCCCTGGCGACCAGTTGCGAGAGGATAAACGCCCAAATCGAAGCCGCCACCAGTGAAACGTACCAGCGGTCTTTGAGCGTGTCGGCGATTTTATCCCGCCACAACACCATCCAGACCGCCACGACGACAAAGGCTGCGTATATGGCAAGGTGCGTCCC
>DAOVLS010000153.1 GCA_030631125.1 Planctomycetales bacterium | reverse complement strand
GGCTTATGAGGTGAAAGTCGCGGATGTTGAAACGATAGTCGTACACCTTCCGCCATCGATTCACCGTTCTTTCAGCCGGCGCCAGATTCGCCGCGCCCTTGCGGTGCAGAATCACAGCCGCCAGCAGTTCCCGCCTGGTTTTGGGCACATACTCGAAATGCTCCGAGAAATATTTCAACACGCCGATTGCCTGCGTGCGCGGTTTGAGCGTCAGGATCTTCCTTCGCAAGCGTTCGGCCGGCAACCGGGACGCCAGAATCTCAATGGCGGAACCGCGTGCGAAGAATTTCGGCGTGTTCAGGCCCTCCAGCAGGGCGTCGGGCCAGGACTTGCCCGAAATCTTCTTGACCAGTTGGCGGTAGCGAGTTTCGCTTTCATCGCTGATGGGCTTTTCGGCCGCCCATAATTTCACCACCGAAACCAGCGAAACGTTAGCGGAGTGCTTGGTGAGCCAGTCCAGCAGTGCCGACCGCAAATGCGCGTCGTCGGCTTGCGGCAGGACGTTGGCTATGTGCTCGCCCAGGCCCGGACAGTCGCGCTCGGCCAGGAAGGCCAGAACGCGACGGCGGACCTCCGGCGGCGTCTGACGCTGAGTAAGAACGATCGCCAGCGTCGGATAGGTTTGCTCGCCGGCTACGTCCACACGTTCGAGGACACGCAGCGATTCAAGGCGCTCATCGGCGGCCAGGCCGTCGTTCAACACGCGATGGGCGTTGTGCAAGGCGATCGTGTTAGGCGGAAACTCCTGCTTGCCCGTTCGCTGATGCTGTACATACTCCGCCACGGTCTGCGGCGGATGCGAAGGCAACTGCTGACAACCGGCCAGAACCGAAACAATAACTACAATAAACAAACGCGAAAATCTCATTTCTGCGATGGTCTGCATGGGCGTCATAATACCGGCTGGACTCTGAAGAGGCAATAGGCATTCGGCATTCGGCATTGGTAGCGCTGGGTTTGTGAAGGCTTTTTGCTATTTCATTCTATGATTCAATAAAATCGCGCGATTACGAAGACTCCGACATACAACCACCCTCGGCCACTAATGCCCAATGCCTTTCTGTAAACGAATGAACAGATACGATTTGAAAACATTTTCTTCGTACGTTAGACTCACCGGCTATGCCGAAGGATAAACAAATGGGTATCGACGAGCAGACTGAATTGCTACTTCGCGGCGCAGAGGCGGTTTATACGGCCGAGGAACTCCGGCAGCGACTGGCCGAGGCGACCAAGCCGCTGCGCATCAAACTCGGTATGGACCCGACCGCACCGGACATCCACGTCGGCCACGCGGTCGTACTGGGCAAGATGAGGCAGTTCCAGGACCTCGGCCACAAGGCGGTTCTGATTATCGGCGACTACACCGCCCGCATCGGCGACCCGTCCGGGCAAAACACAGCGCGCCCGACACTCACAGCCGAGGAAATCCAGAACAACGCAAAGACATATTTCCAGCAGGCAGGAAAAATCCTCGATACCTCCAGCGGCAAACTGGAAATCCGATACAACAGCGAATGGCTGGCAAAGATGACCATGATGGACATCATCCACCTGACGGCCAAGAAGACCGTCGCGCAGATGCTCCAGCGGGAAAGTTTCAAAAAGCGCCTCGCCGCCGATCAGGACGTATTCCTGCACGAGTTCCTCTATCCCGTCGTCCAGGGCTACGATTCGGTCGTCATCGAAGCCGACGTCGAACTCGGCGGGACCGACCAGACATTCAACTGCCTCGTCGGGCGCGACATTCAGCGCGCCTACGGCCTGGCGCCGCAGATCGTGCTGGTCATGCCGCTGCTGGTGGGCCTCGACGGCGTCGAAAAAATGAGCAAGTCAAAGGGCAATTACATCGGCATAACCGACCCGCCCAACGATATGTTCGGCAAGGTTATGTCCATCCCCGATACGCTGATGGAGAACTACTTCACGCTGTTGACCGAACTGCCGCTGGAACGAGTCGCCGAACTTGTCGATAGCGAAAAAACCCATCCCCGCGAAGCCAAGGCGACGCTGGCCAGGATGATCGTGGGGCGTTATTACGACGAGACAGACGCCGTCGCCGCCGCCGCCGAGTTCGACCGCGTTTTCTCATCCAGGCAGACGCCCAGTGAAATGCCGGGAATCGCCGTCCCCGCCGGGACAATCGGCATCGTCGATCTCGTCGTCCAGGCAGGCTTCGCCAAAAGCAACGGCGAAGCACGCAGACTTATCAGCCAAAACGCCGTCAGTATCGACGGCGACAAAATTGCCGACACCGAAGCCGTCGTCGATTTGAAAAACGGACAAATCCTCCGCGTCGGAAAACGCCGGTTTGGTAAAATAGTGCTGGAATGAAACTACCTACATTGGAACATCCCGACCGCTACACCGGCCTGTATGTCGTTGATTTCAATGACACCTGCGGCGTCGGCTACACTGCCGGGGAAGTGGCGATGCTGACCGAATCGGAGGCTTACGCCTACGTGAAGGTCTATCGTATCTACCGGGCCAAGCCTGACGGGACGATGGAACTCAAAGGAGTACCGAGCGAGCGATTTCAACTGGAGACGGGCCTGTTCTTCTACAGCCGGGATATGGAAACCGCCCGCCGGGAGTTTGACGAAATCCGCCGTCTGGCCGACGGAAACCTCCCCTGCCGGGCGCAACTGCTGCTGGGCGCGTTGGGCAAAAATTCACGCCTGCCGTTCGTCGTAGGCCTGGCGTACCCTGCCGAGTATGACGAGGACGTCTCACGCTGGATGCTGGATAACGAGGTAGCCCTCGGCGTTTGCGCCGACGGCGGCACAGGCCGACTCGAAACGATCCGACGCGATGCCCGCATAATCGATTCTGCCCAGATTCACGCAGTCAAATCTAGACAGTCAAGGACCCGCCAGGAAGTCTTCGCCGGTGTCGGCGAAGCGATTCAGAGGATCGCATGATGGGGCTGACCGGGCGAATCAAAGCCGCCGTGTTCGATTTCGTTACACGTCTCGCCCCAACCAGGCCCATTAGCCACACCGACCTCGCCGACGCCGATTTCTCCACCCACCCTGGCCACAAAGCCCTGCACCTCACCGACCGCCTCCGCAACTCGTTCCGAAAAACATGGCTGCGATTGCGGAAACCTGATTAGACTGTACCAAAATGAAAGACAAACACCCAAGCCGATACAAGACGCAGGAGGGGCCGGAGGCACAGACGGAGCCCGGATCGCGTGGTCGCGTTCTCCTCAACCGGCTGGGGGTACGTTCCAAAGCACATATGGATAAGGCGGAATATGAGGCGCTTCTGGCAGTTCAGACAGCGTACCTGGAACGGATCGCACCGGAGACAAAATTCACAGCAAAGTTAATCTGCCGGATGCACAAGGATTGGCTTGGTGGGATTTATGAATGGGCGGGACAGTACCGCAATGTGGAGTTAACCAAAGGCGGATTTCGTTGGCCTCCCGCTTACCGCATCAGCGCGAACATGATGGCGCTGGAGAAAGGATCGCTGGCCCAGCACACTCCATGCCGACCTGGTCCGCTTCCGAAAGTGGCTCGGCGAATGGCCGAGGTCCACGCGGAATTGTTACTGATTCATCCGTTTCGTGATGGTAACGGGCGGCTGGCCCGCTGGCTGGCGGACTTGATGGCGCTACAGGCAGGACTTCCCACTTTGACTTACGGCTTCACCGGGCGCGGAGCCAAAGCCAGAAAGGAGCAATATCTACATGCGGTGAAGGAGGGCTATCTGAAAAACTATGATGCGCTGACGCGAGTTTTCCTGGAAGCTTTTGAGCGGCGTTTACGGGAATTGCGGGCAGGGCGTTGATTGGTGGCAGGAAGCCCGCGTGCACCCTCAAAGGCAGATGATTCGCGGGCATTCTCTTCCAGCCAACGCCGGCGGGTCAGCGGATCGCGAAGATACGGATTGGTCTCAATAAGCGTTGCCATAATACTATTATACCACGTTCGGCACATATGCCCAGACAAATTACTACTGCACCCTAGTGCTCTGTTACTCGTGATAAGATGGATATTATGGGGTCTCTTTGCCGATGGGGTAGGCATACCCAGGTAAGGAGACCTGCCATGAAGAAGAAGTATATCGTGACGCTGACGGAAGAGGAACGGCAGACGTTGCAGGCAATGCTTTCTCGGGGCAAAGCCGCCGCTAGGAAGTTGATGCACGCAAGGATTCTGCTCAAGGCGAACGTTGCCCCCGGTGGTCCGGGCTGGAACGATGCTGCCATCACCGAAGGGCTGGATGTCGGGCGTGTTACGGTCGAGCGTGTGCGGAAACAATTTGTGGAAGACGGGTTTGAAGCGGCTTTGGAACGCCGCAAGCCGCGGCGGCAGTATCGCCGCAAGCTGGACGGAGACGGTGAGGCGCACTTGATTGCCTTGGCCTGTTCCAAGGCTCCAGAAGGTCGCAGCCGTTGGACGTTGCGATTACTGGCCGACCGGATGGTGGCGTTGGAGCATGTCGAAGGGATTTCGTACCAAACGGTACGTCGAACGCTCAAAAAAACGAGATCAAGCCTTGGCTGAGCAAGCAGTGGTGCATTCCGCCCAAGGCCAACGCCGAGTTTGTCTGGAAGATGGAAGACGTTCTGGAAGTCTACAAGCGGCCGTACGACCCGAAGCGTCCGGTGGTGTGCTTGGACGAGACCAGCAAGCAGTTGATCGGCGAAGTGGCGACGCCCATGCTGGCCGCGCCGGGCCAAGTGGCGCATTACGACTATGAGTATGTCCGCAACGGTGTGGCGAATATCTTCATGATCTTTGAGCCGCTGGCGGGCCAGCGGGACGTGGAAGTGACGGATCGCCGGACGAAGAAGGATTACGCCGAGTGCCTTCGGAAGATATCGGACAAGATGTACCCGGATGCCGAGGTCATCGTGCTGGTGCAGGACAACCTGAACACGCACTCGCCAGCCTCCCTGTACGAGGCGTTCGATCCTGCTGAGGCCAAGCGGCTGGCGGATCGGTTCGAGGTTCACTACACGCCCAAGCACGGCAGTTGGCTGGACATGGCCGAGATTGAGTTGGGCATCCTTGGCCGACAATGCCTCTCGCGGCGGATCGACAACATGGACGACTTGCGGCGAGAAGCCAACGCCTGGGAAGTAGCACGCGACACTGCGGGAACCAAGGTAGACTGGCAGTTCAGAACCGAGAATGCACGGATCAAATTGAAGAGGCTTTACCCCTCATTTAACGAGTAACAGAGCACTAGTACCAAGCGATTGTCTAAAACGAGATGGTATCAAGAAATCAGGAGTTACTCATGGATGCTTTTGAAAACATCGTAGCGATGATTCTTAGTCGAGAAGGATACTGGGTCAGGACGTCATACAAGGTCAATCTGACCAAGGAAGAGAAACGGAAGATTGGCAAGCCATCATCGCCTCGATGGGAGCTTGATGTTGTTGCCTACAAGCCGGCATCGAATGAACTACTTGTCATTGAATGCAAATCCTTCTTGAACTCGCCTGGTGTCGTGTACGAAGCCTTCTCTGGAAAAAGAGGCAAAAAGCGGTACAAGCTTTTTAATGATAGAAAGCTCTGGTCCGTCGTACGGTCTCGCCTTGTTCGTCAGCTTAAGAAAGAGGGCGCATGTCTGAATCGCCCAAAGGTCCGGCTTTGCCTTGCGGCTGGCAGAATACGCCCTAAAGATCGAGATAGAATAAAGTCGTACTGCGAGGAGCAAGATTGGCAGTTGTTCGACGCGGATTGGTTCAAGAAGAAATTCGGAGAACTGGCCGATTCGGGTTATGAAAACGAGGTAGCAATTGTTGCAGCAAAATTAATGCAAAAATAGGCAATTCGCATTCGGTAGGCCCGCCCTGCTCATTATCCCGCCAGTCTGGCTTTGAGGTTTTCGAGGCCTACTTCCGGGGCGGTTTTGAGATGAAGTGTTTCCTTCGCGTCGAGTATTTCAATACCGACAAGTTCTTCAGCCGGGCCTATGTTCAGAGCGGTGGTGGCGGGAACAGAATAGGAATTGAGAACAATTTCAAATTCAGGGTCTCTTCCAATGAAACTTGACGATTCAAAATTCATTCAGATAGTCGATGCTACGCCGCTGGTGTCAGTTGACCTGATAATCAAAAAGGCCGAAGGTGCAGTTCTGCTTGGCAAGCGAGTTAATCGGCCTGCTGCGGGAT
>DAOVLS010000178.1 GCA_030631125.1 Planctomycetales bacterium | reverse complement strand
ATTCCGACGCCTATGACGATCACATGGAGATGATCAGCCGTGACAACGGTCGGACCTGGAGCGAGCCGGTTCTGCGTTACAAGGGCAGGCAGGTCGAGGGCGGTCGCATCCGCTATGCCGAGTCGGCGCTCTATTTTGACGCCGAGACCGGGGTGCTTGCGTCAATTATCGACCGGGCGTTCTATCCCGGCGACGAACATATACAAGGCCATATCTGGGAGATACTGATCAGCACCTACGACTACCGGGGCAACACATGGAATGAACCACTCGTAACCAAACTGGGCTTTGAGGAAGGCGTCCCGATCAGTTTTTCCTTCCCGATTAAGACGTCGAAGGGGCGAATCCTGATCCCCGCCCAGAAGGCGATGATCGATGAGAACGGCGATTTCATTCAGCGTGAGGGCTGTTGGGGCCGGGCCTACCAGGCGATGGTGATCATCGGTGAATATCAGCCGGACGGTTCGCTCCGGTGGCGTGCTGGAGGCCTGGTCGCGTGCGACCTGGAAAAAACCTCTCGCGGGCTGTGCGAGCCGACGATTGTGGAACTGGAGGACGGGCGTATCGCCATGATATGCCGCGGCAGTAATGATGCGCTTCCTGACCGGCCGGGATATAAGTGGCTTGCCTTCTCCGAAGACGACGGCGAAACATGGTCGCAGCCGAAGCCGTTGCCCTGCACCGAAGGCGACCCGATCGAGTCGTCGGCTACCGGTTCGGCGGTCTTCCGTTCGATAAAGGACGGCAGGATTTATTGGATAGGCAACCTCTGCATCAGCGGTGAACGCCCCAAGGGCAACTGGCCACGAAGTCCACTGGTAATCGCGGAACTGGCTGAAGAGCCTTTCGCGATTAAGCGCGAGACGATTACCATCATCGATCAGCGGCAAGGCGCTGACAGCCGGCGGACACAACTATCCAATTTCTGCTATTACCAGGACCGCGACACCGGCGACGTGGTCCTGTTTATGACACGGTACGGCGAAGCAGACGCCGACGACTGGCGGCGGGCCAATCAGTACCGCTACCGGATCAAGTAATCTGGGGACACAATACCAATTTCCGAGGCCCAAGTCGATAAAATCAGTATTGTGTCCCCAAATTACAATATCCGGGTATCCTGACACGTCGAAGTCGGCTCATAATAGTAGCAGGCCTTTGAAACTGGAGTTGACGTGGAAGAGATTGAATCGTTGGTGAAGAAGGCAGCGGCGGCGGATTCGGCTACCGAAGAACGCCTTGCTGCGTTTGGCGAGATTGTCCGGCGGTTTCAGGACATGACCTACGGCTGTGCGTATGCGATGCTGGGCGATTTTCACCTGGCTGAGGATGCGGCACAGGAAGCGTTCCTGGCTGCATATCGGGAACTGCCCCAACTGCGGGAAGCCAAGGCATTCGCCGGTTGGTTGCGGCGGATCGTGGTAACCCAGTGCAGCCGGATGACACGCGGCAAGCGCGTTCCGACGACCGGTCTGGACGCAGCAGCGGGCGTGCAAGCAAGTGAGCCACAACCGCCCGAAGCACTGGAGAAGCAGGAAATGGAAGACAAAGTCCTCTCTGCAATTCGGGCGCTGCCTGAAAACCAGCGGATGGTAACGACGCTCTTCTACATCAACGGGTATTCGCAAAAGACAATAGCCGAGTTCCTCGAAGTGCCGGTTACGACCGTCAAGAAGCGACTGGTGGCTGCGCGGGACCGGCTCAAACAAGGGATGATGAAAATGGTAGATGAAACACTCAAGAGTTTTCCGCTTTCCGGTGATTTTGCAGACGTTGTCGTTCGCAAGGCCGCATCGCAGGAAGATTTGAAACAGGCCGCTGCCTTGTTGAGTTATTCGGGCAGGAAGAGGCCTGACGATTTCGGCTCACCGGCCGACGCCGAAAAGGCCGGAGTCTATATCGTGGGCGAAGAAGGCAGCGTTGAGGCGGCTGGTTACTTCAACGAAACCGAATTCGCCATTGGTTCAGTAGTACTCAAGGCGGCCCGGCCTAATGAAATGGGCGCTGAAGCGGCGGGCGTGCCGGACCCTGCCTTCGTCAAAGGCTTCGCTGGCTGCTGCAAACTCGCAAAGCAGCAGGGTATCCATCTGGCTGTCGCTCACGGCAGCCAATACGATCACGCCTTCTGCGGGTTCGTGCCGTGCTTCTATTACCCGGTGGCCACGCTGGCGTGCGAAGCGGCCAAGCCAATCGTAACCCGCGCGACCATCGCCGAAGCGGATGAGAAAGAGCCCGAAGCGGCCCGCCAGGACTTTCTGCGCGATCCCTACACGCCGAAGATGAGCGCTTACATCGGCGGTGGAGCCTGGCACGTGGTCAGGCAGGACGACGAAGTTGTCGGATATGTGCGAGTGAATCGCGATTTCGACCCTGCCAAAAAGTGCGACATGCCTTTCGGCTACATTACTGATGTAACGGTGCAGACACGCGATGCCGCACTGGCGGTCATTCGCCTTGCGGCAGAACTGGCAGCGGCGGCCGGCCAGAAAGAAATCTGCATGATGCAGTCGCACATGACGCTGATCACCCAGGCGATGCTCGCCCTGGGGGGGACGTACGTCCTTCGCGGCTCGTGCGACCTGCCGGGTCTGGACGCCGAAATGGTAGCTGTTATAGACATGGAAGGACTAACGAAGAACCTGGAAAGTGAGTTTCAATCAAGGTTGCGCGACTCGTCCCTTGAGGCCGCTTTCTCGATTGAGATGGGCGGGCAAATCGTCGGCTTTGTAGCAAAGGCCGGGCGGCTGGAGATTGTAGCAAAGAAGCAAAAGGTCCACAGGCCGCTGCCCCGCTGGGTTACAACCCGGCTGTACACGGGATACTATTCGGGCAAGGATGTTCTTTCGATGGGTCCGATCCCCTGCGACAGAAGCGACGGCAGGACGCCCGACGACGTGAAGTTGGACAACAAGCCGCTGGAGATGCCAGAGGCCGAGGAGGCGCTGCTGTCGGCACTGTTCCCGAAGTTATGGCCCGTCTCCTGGCCTGACCCGGACGTCTGGCCTTGGGTCATCGGCAAGGAGCATCCGCAATATCAGAACGAGCAGAACAAAACCCCCGAAATAAAGGCGCAGATCGACGCCCTGCGGTTCCCGTGGGTCGGTTACTAGAAACGCCAAACCACAGCGTGATGACGCCTATACGAAAGCCCCGGACTTGCTCGTCCGGGGCTTTTCTTGATCGCACAACCATAAATCCTCACAATCCTTTCACCGCCACGCAGATAATTCCCCAAACCGGCGAACCAATTCCGGCGAAAGTGGGGCTTACTTACAGAAGGCCTTTACGGTAGATTTGGCGCTGATATGGAAGAATTGAGATTAATCGTAACGGCCGCACAGGCCGGCGACCTGGAAGCGTATGGTGAGATTATCCGACGGTTTCAGAACATGGCCTACGGCTTGGCGTACTCGGCTATCGGCGACTTTCACCTGGCAGAAGACGTCGCCGCCGAAGCCTTCTTTCAGGCATACCGCGATCTGTCGAAGTTGCGCAAACCGGCGGCATTCGCCGGCTGGTTCCGGCGAATCGTTCTGAAACACTGCGACCGGCTGACCAGGAAGCGGCGCGTTTCGACCGTGTCGTTGGAGGCGGCATCGGAGGCAGCCTCGCGCCAGCCGGGTCCGGCAGAGGCCGCGGAGAGCAAGGAAATGAAAGACAGAGTGCTCGAAGCGATCCGGGCATTGCCGCAGAAGCAGCGCACAGCCACCACGCTATTCTACATCAACGGATATTCGCTCAACGATATCGCCGACTTCCTGGAGACGCCCGTCGGAACTGTAAAACGGCGTCTCCATGACGCCAGAAAACAACTAAAGGAAAGGATGATGACAATGGTTGAAAATACACTCAAAGACAACGCCCTACCGGAGAGTTTCGCAGACCGGCTGATGGCGTTCCCGTTCCCCCGCACCTCCCCGCCGGTGGAGATTACCGACCGGACCGGCGAGAAGATGACCGTTCGCTGCACTGACGCCCAGGCCTTCTTTGTGCCCCTGGTCGAGCACGGCGCCTGCGATTGGTGCTTCTACGACTGGCCCGGCGGGCGTCTGACGGGAGTCTATGAATACCGTGTTGTCGGCGCTTCCGAACGCGGCAAGCAAATGCTTCTGCGGGCGTGGAACCGCTACACGGACATCAGGAGCGAAGGCAGCCAGGAATGGGAAGAGGCCCATTTCCTCGTCGAAAATGACACATATCGCCGCGTCAACGTGCAGAGAGAGAAAGCCGGGACGCTGCTGGTGGGCGAATTCCGCTTTCCGGCAGAACCCGACGAGCCTTTCAAGCCGGAACCGATGAACCTGGCTGTCGGCACGAAATGGGGACAACACGACAGAAACAGGGTCGTCGGAGTTTCTGATGTGGCGATTGGCGATCGTTCGTGGAAGTGCCTGAAGGTTCTCTTCCCGGCCCAGCACAGCAGGACGGACGACGGCTCGCCGGCCGTGCTGGCCGAATGGTACGTCGCAGAGATGGGCAGGACGGTTTTCTTCCGGCGATACAACGGGCGCGGGTTCAAGAAGCCGGAAAGCCCCATCAGTTTCGAATCACTTGCCGGCAATCTTGAGGTTGAGTTCGAGGGCAAGGTCTTCCGCCATTTTTACGACTGTATCCCCGACATCGCGCTGGAGAAGGCCTTCGGCTGAATGGCCGGCGCATTTGCCGTCCGGGCAGGATCAGTTCCACCCTTGCTCGCCCACGACATACGCGATGCCTTTTTCCTTGTCGTAGGCTATGTATGTTGCATCCGGATGTTCCGGGTGGCCTCCGCAAAAGAAACTGCACTGCTTAATCTCCGGCAGGTTCCAGAACGGTATTGCGGCCTTTTCTTCCTCATCAAGCCACGAAAGATCGAAATGTTCTTCAACGCCGGACCATGAAGTCTCGCTACCGAAATGTTCTTCGAGAAACGCTCCGAAATCATCGGGAACGTCAATTTTCATAAAATAAGTGCTGGTTGGAAGCACGGTGATAGAAGTTCCATTCAGCAGCACGACCTCGCCCGGAAGTTCCACGTCGGCGTTTTCGAGGAACCAGGAACGCATCTCTGAATCACTAACAGCCGCGATGTGGAGGCCTTCTCTGAACTCTGCTACTTTTTGAAATACACGGTGAACTCCCCAACCTCCCGCTGCACAGACGACAATGCCTGACAGGAGCATTGTCGCAAGACCGCTACCCCACAATGCCTTTCGCTTCGTCGCCAGGCCGACAATCAGGAGCACCAATCCGGCGATGCCGACAACAACCATGACAACGACAATCAGAAACCCAATTAGAAAAAACGGCATCTGCATAACAGGCCTCCCGTTACAGCGTTCCTTTTGTGCTCGGCACTTCGCCCGCACGGGCGGGGTCGTCGGCCTTGGCGGTGCGGAGGGCCGGGGCGATGGCCTTGAAAATGGCTTCGGCGATGTGGTGGTCGTTGGCGCCGTAAGGGACGTTGACGTGGAGGTTCATCCCGGCTGTCGCGGCGAAGCGGCGGAGGAACTCCTCTATCAACTGCACGTCAAACGTTCCGATCTTCTCGCCCACAAAGGGAACGTTGAAGACCACCGCAGGCCGGCCTGATAAGTCCAGCGCTACGTTGGCGAGTGCGTCTTCCATCGGAACCGACGCCCACCCGTATCGGCGAATCCCGGCCTT
>DAOVLS010000449.1 GCA_030631125.1 Planctomycetales bacterium | reverse complement strand
GCGATGGCAACCACCAGATCGTAGGTTGTTCGGGCCTTTTCCGCCTGGCGCGGGTTTTCCCGGAGTTCTCCGAGTCGCGGACCTGGGAGAAGGCTGCGATGCGATACCTTCTCGAACATCTCCGGAGAGAATTTTACTCCGACGGGAGCCACGGCGAGAGGTGCTGGGGTTACGGATTTATGAGCCTCAACGGCATTCTCGGCGTCTACGACATGGCGCAGTGCCGCGGCGGGCTGGGAAAAGACGAGGGCTACTTCCTGCGGAAGATTCGCAGCGCCTTCCGCTGGTTCGCCAGGACGCTCGGACCGGACGAACTCAAGCCCGAATACGGCGACTGCCACCTTGGCTCCGGCAGCGGCATCATTGACAAGGCCATGCAGTATTTCCCAAAAGGCACGGGCAGGGATCTCGGAATCGACCGCAGCCGGTCGTACCTGCTCAAGCCGTCCGATTTCGCCATCATGCGCAACGGCGGCGGCAGCGACGATGCCTATCTGAACATCACCTTCGGTAAATTCGCCGGGTGGCACTCGCACATAGACGTGCTCAACCTGAATTTCTGGGCGCTGTCCAAGCCGCTGCTGGAAGAGGTTGGGCGGTTCGACAGTTACGATAATCCGCTGAACACGCTCATTCGGACGCCGGAGTATCACAATGTCGTTACGATTGACGGGCAGCACTTCGACGCCGTTTGCGCCGACGACGTCCGTGGCAGGGACGTTTTCTGGCACTCCAGCCCGGAGATTGATTACTTCTCCGCCTGCCACAAGGCCTATAAGTATTACCGGCTTGGCAGCGAGAGCGCCAACGCGGTCGTTCGGCGGACGGTGGTGTTCGTCAAGGACCCGGGTTACGCGCTTGTTTTTGACTCGGTGCGCCGTCTGGAAAGTCCGGAACCGGCGGGGATGGCGATTACGCAGAACTGGCATTCGCCGTTTCCGTTCACTGTCGCCGGCCCCGGCCTGGTACGCACGAAGGGCCGACCGGCGATGCTCTTGGCGTTCGCGCGGACGGAGAATCTCCGCCGGCTGGAGACGGGCGTGGACTTCGCCGGCGACGAGGTAACCGTCAAGAGCACATGGTCGGACCGATACCATTTGCGGGCAAGACGCTGGATGCCGACCGATGAAAACGCAGACATAGTCGGGTTCGCCACGCTTCTGTATCCGTTCAAGGGCGCGACGCCGAAGGTAACAATCAAGCCGGTGTCGATGAAGGGCGACGAATTGTTCCAGGCCGAAGCCTTTGAGATACGCACGCCGTCCGGAAGGGACATCATCGTTCTAAATCCCGAACGGCTCGACGGCTTGGTTTGGAATGGCCGAAGGATTCGAGAGCGGGCTTTGGTTGTGCTTGGAAAGAACCGTGGCAAGGTGGTTATTACCTGATCGGGCCAATCGGCGACAATCATGCCGGCGTCCGCCGCCTGGAGTTTGAATGGGAGAATGAAAAGAATGACAAGCAAGGATTACCCCGACAGCATCTGCGACATTTCCGAGAAGGATTTCTGGTCGCACGTGCGAGTACCGGCCAGGGGCGAGGGCGTTGAGCATCTGGAAAAGGCGGTCCGTCTTGGTCGGGCAGGGCAAAAGGCTGCGGCTTACAAGGCACTGGCTGAATACCACCGCGCCGCCCTTCAGGACGTCTGGGACCTCGAACGCAGCCGAGTTCTGGCCGAGTCGGCCCATCCACACCAGAAAGCCGAAGACGTGCTGAAACTCAAGATCGCAGGCTGGCATGACCACACGGTACAGTTCAAGTCAAAGATTGACTGGGATTCCGCCGGATTCGGCGAAATCGGCAAGTACGGCCTGCATATCCTCACATGGATGACCCCGGCGATTCGCCGGTTTATCGAGCGCCGCGAGGAGCGTTATCGAAAGGGTCTGATCGGCATCATCGAGTCCTATTACCGGTCGCGCAACTCGGTGCAACCCCATCGCGTCGTGTACTACGAACTTGGGTCCTGGGCCAAGACAAAGGTCCTGCTACCGTTGTATTTGGCGCTGATCAATGAGGGCGAGATCGCCGGCAGGACGGTCGAGGCGTTCGTCAAACTTTTCCTCGGCTTCGCGCGGTCGCTCAAACACTGCCAGAAATCCTACCGCGATGGCAACCACCAGATCGTAGGTTGTTCGGGCCTTTTCCGCCTGGCGCGGGTTTTCCCGGAGTTCTCCGAGTCGCGGACCTGGGAGAAGGCTG
>DAOVLS010000254.1 GCA_030631125.1 Planctomycetales bacterium | reverse complement strand
GCGCCGATCGAGTGGACGCCGTCGATGTGCAGTTTATCGTAAAGGGCTTCGGTATCGTTGCATTTGAGGTCTTTGAGAAGCCGCTGGGTTACTTCGTCGGTTGCCCAGTAGTCCGTGGGTATCCGGTCCGGCTTCTCACGGTTCAATAATGCAAGCCAACGCTCTCGCGGGGTCATGGGCATAAAGTTCGTCCTTTTTTATTGAAGTTCAGATATCGGCCTACAACTTGCCTCTACGAGACAGGGGTAAAATGCGAACTCTTGATTTATTTTCGTCCACGATAATCAATGTTCCGGCAGACAATTCTGCCTCATACTTACGTAGTATTTTAAGGAGTCTTGTCTTCATGGCCGATGGCAGGACATCCTGTGTGCGAATCTGGACAACACTGGGGGCATTGGCTTGTGTGGCGGCAAGAATAGCACCGAAATCAAGATCTTGTGTCAAGACAATGTATTCATTCCGAAGCGCCCATTGCATCAGTACGGCGTCATCGGCTCCGGGGTTCCCCACTTCAGACCAATGAACGCATTGAAACCCCTGCTCTTTCAGCACGCCGCACCACTGCGGCGACAAATTCATATCAACCAGAACGTTCATGCGGGGTGGGCCAGTGGAATATCGACTTCTTCGGATCGCCATGCGGCGTAGGCTAGGGCTTCCTGAAGGTCCGCTTCCTCAATATACGGGTATGCTTCAAGCACCTCATCCCTGGAGTGCCCTGCCGCCAGAAGGCCTACGATCATGCCTACCGTTACTCGCATCCCGCGGATACAGGGCTTACCACCCATTACCCGTGGGTCGAAGGTAATCCTTTTTAATTCATTCATGACTCGTTCTCCTGACATGATTGTACGTTTTGGCAAAGACGATAGCAAGTCGTAGGCTGGGACGGAGCGAAGTGGAGTCCCACCTTTATTTCTTCGTAATTCGACACCTGCCTGCCGGCAGGCAGGTTCCGTGTTCAATATTCAATATTCATTTTTTCCATGGATAAGGTGGGACTCTGCTTCGCTCCGTCCCAGCCTACATACTACCGTTTCAATATCTGGAACAGGTTAATATGCTCGTCGGTCCACAGGTCGATGCGGTCGAAATCGCTTCGTGGATCAGTCAAAGCGGCTTGGATTACCTTTTGATTTATAAAACTTTCATCGCGAGTCAGGATTATCCAGTCCGATGCGAAGATGCCCTCCGCGTCGTTTTCGTCGTTCTTAATCCAGGCTGATTTCAGATCGAGTCGCTTAGCCATTTTCCAGATTACCGATTGCAGGTCGAGATACACCGTTGAGACGTGCATTGCGATGACGCCGTCGGATTTGAGGTGCCGCAGGAATATCTCGAACGCCTCTACCGTCAGCAGGTGGACTGGAACGGCGCCACCGCTGAAGGCGTCGAGAATGAGCAGGTCGAACTCCTGCGACGGCTCCGCCTCCATCGACAACCGCGCATCGCCCACAATCACATCCACTTCGGATGGGCAATCGTTCAGGTACGAGAATCGCGTGCGTGCGACGTGTTCGACGGCTGGGTTGATTTCATAGAACCGGATGCGGTCGCCTTTTTTTCCGTATGCGGCGATCGTCCCGACGCCCAGCCCGACGACGCCGATGTGCCTGTTTTCCTGCCGGCGGAAAAATCGTATCGCCAGTCCCGCACCGCTGTTTCGGCCGAAATAGGCCACCGGTTGACGGTGTTTTTTCGAATCGACGAATTGCAGCCCGTGAAATGTCGTTCCGTGCTGGAGGACGAAACGGTGTTTTGTCGGGTCCGACCGGTCGTTTTCCCATACTGTCAGGACGCCGAAAAAATTGCGCGAGTTCGAGACGGCGACCTTATTGGCGTCGCCGCGATGCCCTTCAGCGAAAATTGCTGCGACGCCGACGGCGACAATCAGACTTATCCAGACCCATCTGCGAGAGCCTCGGCGGAGCACGGACTTTTCATCCGCCAGCAGTACGAACAGGCAGCACGCCAGAAGACCAAGGTGCAGTTCGAGGTAAGTGTCGAACACCAGCGGTGCGATAACCGCGACGAAGAAGCCCCCAATGGCCCCTCCGGTCGCGATCATAAGATAATAACCTGTCAGGCGATGCGGAGCGGGCCTGAGGCGGTACAGTTCACCGTGGCAGACCATGCAGCAGGCGAACAGAACGGTGGAGTACATCGCTATCTGCTGAATAACGGACAAATCAAAAGATTGTGCCCGCACAAGAGCGACGGCAATGATGGACAAAATAAACAGCCCAAGGAAGGCAGGGCGGATATACCACCTTTCGTGATGGAAACAGATGATGAACGACAGCAGGTAAATGCACAGCGGCAGTATCCAGAGGAAGGGAATAACGGCTACGTCCTGGCAGATTTTATTGGTTACCGCCAACAATTCAACCGAAGCACCGGCGGGCAGGGCCAACCAAAGCAGGCGGGTTCCGAGTTTCGGAGGTTGTTCCGGCGGATTCGCTTCGCTCATCTGCCGGCTTTTTGGGGATGCGTCGCTGTGATTGGTTTCGATAGGCTTGCTTTTCCAAAGTCGCATCGCGCAGACGCCGGCGAAGACGGCGAACGCGCCGAGGCTCCAGGACCATACGTTCGCCTGCGTTGCACGCGAGAAGATCGGTTCGATGAGAAATGGATAACTAATCAGCGCCAGAAGCGAACCGGCATTGGAAAGCGCGTAAAGACGGTAGGGCGAAGCGGTTGGATTCGTCCTGTGGAACCAGTTTTGCATCAAAGGCCCGGTTGCTGAAAGGACGAAGTAGGGCAGACCTATGCAGGCCGACAGGAGCAGCAGGATTCGCAGTGTCGGGAGATCCGCGCCCTGGGGTTTCCACCCGGCCGATGGTGCAATCGGAAGCACAGCCAGTGCGGCGACGATAAAAACCACGTGAACAACCGCTTGTGTGCGAGGCCTAAGATAACGGGCGATAAAATGAGCGTAGGCGTACCCGCCCAGCAGGAAAACCTGAAAGAACAACATGCAGGTCGTCCAGACCTCCGGGCTTCCGCCGAACCAGGGAAGGATGTATTTGCCAATCAGGGGCTGAACCTGAAAGAGCAGGAACGCTCCGACGAACACAGCCGGTGCGAAAATGAGTATTGATGTTCGCTTGTTCATGTGGTGCGGTAATAGTATCAGGTGAAGGGCGAAAAGGGAATTTCCGTGTTACGGTAGTTGTTCGGTCAGCGTTTTGAGCAGTGTTTTTGTTGGCATGGTTTTTGGTCCGGCGGGTGTCATCCATCGGCAGCAGTGGTGGTCTTCGGCGAGCATTTTTTCTATCCGCTGAACGGCCAGGACGACCGAGGAGTGGTTTTTGCCCATTGATTGGGCGATTTCGGGGAAACTCATCCTCGTATGCCTGCGTGTCAGGAACATGGCGACGGCGCGGGCGAGGCTGACGGTGTGCGTCCGCCGCGAGGAGTGGATGTCGGCGGGCGTGATACCGAAGAAGGCCGACGCGACCGTTTCTATCTCGCCGAGCGTTACGGCGCTGTCCGTCCGGACGAGGTGGTCCGCCAGGACGTCGCGGGCCAGGTCGAGCGTTATCGGCTCGCCGACCAATTTCGCCAGGGCCGACAGTTTCACCAGCATTCCCTCCAGTTCGCGGACCGAACCGTGGATGTGAACGGCGATGTAGTCCAGCACGTCCTGTGGAGCCGCGAGTTTCAACCCGGCGGAAATTCGCTGGAGAATTTTGATTCTCGTAGCCTTCTCGGGCGGGTCGATCCGGACGACCATCCCTGAGAGGAACCGGCTGACGAGTTGCTCTGTAAGGCGACCCAGCAGGCGGGGGTGAGCGTCCGAAGCCATTACGATCTGCTTGTCCGCGCCGTGGATGGTGTTGAAGGTGTGAAGGAACTCTTCCTGCGTGGCTTTCTTGGCGGCCAGGAAGTGCACGTCGTCAATGACCAGCAGGTCCAGTCGGCGATAAGACCTGCGGAATGTTTCTCCGGTTTTGTGCCTTATGCTCTGGACGAATTCGTTTGTGAAGCGTTCTGCCGTGATGTATTTCCAGGCGAGTTTTTCCCCGTTGTTTCGGTTTTTGGCAACGGCGTTGCAAATTCCCTGGAGCAGGTGTGTTTTTCCCACGCCGCAGGTTCCGTGGATGAAGAGCGGATTGAACGGCGCTCTGCTGTCCCCGGTAACGGCCAGCGCCGCCGAATATGCCAGTTTGTTCGACGATCCGGTTACGAAATCCTCCAACTTATACCGCAATTTGGACGCCGCCGGCTGCTGCTTTCGGGCGGTACCGTCTGTGCCTCGGTCCACGAGGTTCGCCTGGAGGTCGAGTTGACGCCTGCGAAGCCGCCCGCTCAATGTCGGGTCCACGGAAATCGTTACCCGTTTTCGCCGACCTGTAACTTCTTTGCCCGCCGCGGCAAGGTCGTCGGCGAAATGGCTCTCGATCCATCCGGCGATAAACGGATTGGCGGCGCCGACCTTCACGCCGTTATTTTCCACGGAGATGCGAGTTCCGTTCTTGAACCAGGCGTTGAATTTCTGTGTACCGATCCGCTGATGAACAGCCGAAAGGACCGCTTCGGTCGGGTTAGTCTGGGGATACACACTTACTTCGGCAGCCATTTCAGGTCCCTTGTTATCAGGGCATAGTT
>DAOVLS010000308.1 GCA_030631125.1 Planctomycetales bacterium | reverse complement strand
AGGACACCACCTGGGAAGAGAGGATACTTCCGCAACTGCGGGACGGGACGGCCCCGACGACCATTGACGGCGAGGTCCAGTTGCTGCGGCTTGGTGATATCGATCTTTTATCGGTTCCGGGCGAGATGTTCGTTGAGATAGGTCTGCGGATGCGGGCTGAACTGGGCTGCAAGCACCTGTTCATCGTGGGCTACGCCAACGGCTATACGGGGTATCTGCCGACGGCGGAAAGTTGCATTGCCGACGGCATGAACCCGCGATACAATTGGCATGAGTTTTTCTGGTATCCAGCCTGCTTCTCCGAGGGTGTCGAGCCGGCGCTGATGTCGGCGGCGAAGGAATTGGTCGGGGCAGGATAATCAGCGGAAGCACCCGATGTCGTTAAACAATCAGCCGTTGAAAGGATTACCATGAAATCAATCGGGCTTATCGGAGGAATGAGTTGGAAGTCAACGACGGAATACTATCGGCACATCAATCAGTTGGTTGCCGAGAGGCTGGGCGGTCTTCATTCCGGTCACGTTATCCTCTACAGCCTGGAATTCGACGAAATCGTACGCATCCAGCGTGAGCAGCGCTGGGCTGATGCCGCCGACATCCTTACCGGCGCCGGCAAGGCGCTGAAACGGGCAGGGGCCGACTTCCTGTTGATATGCACCAACACAATGCACAAAGTCGCCGACGAAGTTGAACAGGGCAGCGGGCTGCCCCTCCTGCATATCGCCGACATTACCGCCGCCGCCATCCAGCGGGAAGGCTTCAAGACAATCGGGCTGTTGGGAAGCACATTCACCATGACCGAGCAGTTTTACCTCGGCAGGCTCAAGGATCGTTTCGGTCTGAACGTCCTGGTGCCCGACGGACAGGACGCCGATTCGGTCCACAGGATCATCTTCGATGAACTCTGCCAGGACAGGACAGAGCCGGCGTCGCGGGAAAAATGCATCGAAATAATCAATGGGCTGGTCGAGCGGGGCGCCGAGGGGATTATCCTCGGCTGCACGGAACTTCCGCTGCTGATCAGGCCGGGCGACGTAAATAAAACACCACTGTTCGACACCACCCGGCTGCACGCCGAGGCGGCTGTTAATCTGGCGCTGTCTGATTGAACCGGTCGGCGCGAAGAAAACGTAACGCTAGTGCGATTTTATCTGCCCCCCTTTTTCGTCGCACGGCAGAAAGGAGCAAGGACATCCATGATTATCGACGTACACGCGCACCTGCCCATCAGGCAGGGGCCTGACGTTCCGGGGTTTCACTGGGAACTGGTGTCTCTGCCGGAAGGAGACGTTTCGGCCGACGACGTAGTCCGTATCCTCCGTGAATCGCCGATTGACAAGATGATTATCTCCAGCCTCGGCGCGAATATGGGTCCCACCATCGTCGAGACTCGGGAAAGCAATCGCCGCGTCGCCGAACTTGTCAGGGACTATCCCGACCTGTTCTATGGATGCTGTTCGGTGAACCCGCACTACCTGGACGAGTCGCTGGAAGATATGGACTACACGGTCAGGGAGCTCGGGTTCATCTGCATCGGCGAGGTCTGCCCGCACGTCCTGAATTTCGAGATGGACTCGCCCGAGGTCCGTGCGATTATCGCCAGGGCCGTTGAGTTGGACGTCCCCCTGAATCTCCATTCTTCCGAGCCGGAGCATTTTAAAGCGATAGCGAAGTTGGCGGGCGAATTCCCCGCCGCACGGATCGTCATGGCCCACTTCGGAGGATTCCGGTTCTGGAGGGACGGGATAGAGGCGATCAAAGACTGCGACAACGTCTGGGCGGACTGTTCAGCGTGGGTGTTGTTCACAGCCGGGGCTTTTGAAAGTACGATCAGGAAGATAGGCCCGTCGAGGGTGCTTTTCGGCACGGACTTCCCGATATGCGATCTGGACATGGCGGTCTATAAAGTGCAAAACTCAGGCTTGTCGGATAAGGACTGCGAACTTATCAGTTCCGGTAATGCGATTGAACTGTTCGGCCTGGGATCATAACGGCGGTAGGCTGGGACGGAGCGAAGCGGAGTCCCACCTTTCTCGGATTGCCGGGACTCCGCTTCGCTTCGTCCCGGCCTACGGCTGGAATTATAACGGCGGTTCGCCGGGGAGAAAAAAATGAAGAAGGTGGCGAGAATCCGGGTGGTCGTGAAGGAATCGCACGGCTGCGACGCGCACAAGGTCGGGGACGAAATTGTTTTTGATTGTGTCGGCGAACCGTCGGTCCGGATCAGTGGGACAATTTGCCTGGGCGCTCTTACCTCGCTGATGCCGAAGGTGTACGCCTTTCACAACGCCGCCCGTTTCCACTGGGCCGACGAAGACGACGTCGTCATCCACGCATGCCCCGACCCAAAGACGCCCGTAATCTTTGAGGTGAGACGCGAATTCGAGTAAAGGAACATACCATGAAACTTCAGGTGATTTGCGACAACGAGATTGCCGTCGAAGGATTCAAGCCCGCCTGGGGCTTTGCCTGCATGATCGGCAGCGACATCCTGTTCGACACGGGAGAAAGCGACGCGATATTGTTCCACAATCTTCAGCAGGCGGGGATAAAGCCGGAAAATCTCAAGATGGTGGTGGTCTCTCACGGAGACGGGGATCACACCGGCGGGCTGGTGGCGTTAATGGAGCAAAATCCCTCGATTAAGGTGGTGCTGCACAAGGTTTTTCCGCCCGACGTCATCACGCATATACGCAACTGCGGCGCCGATCTGACACTGACGGAGACCTTTACCGAACTGTCGGATGGGATTTTCACAACCGGGCCTTATCCCACGCGAGAACAGGCTTTGGTTATCCGCTCCAAAGCCGGGCTTGTCGTCGTAACAGGCTGCGCCCATCCGGACATCGTGGAGATACTCCGCAACATACACGACAACATGGAAGGCCCGATAGACCTGGTGTTCGGCGGCTTCCACTTACTGGACCAAACTAAAGACGAAACGCTCAAGACCATAGAGGCCTTCCGCGGCTTCGGTGTCAGGCGGGCAGGGGCGTGCCATTGCACAGGCTCCAAGGCCATCCAGGTATTCAGGGAACAGTACGCCGATGATTTCCTCGAAATAGGCGCGGGAACCGTGATAGAAATAGATACATGAGGGAGATTCCCTTTGGAACTCAAAATTCTTTACGACAACAAAAGCGTGGCAGAAGGCCTGGTCTCCGGCTGGGGCTTTGCCTGCATGGCTGGCGATGACCTGCTGTTCAACACAGGCGAAAATGCGCCTTTGCTGCTGGATAATATGAGCAGGATGGGCGGCGATCCGGCAGCGTTGGCTTCGGTGGTAGTATCCCATGCGGATGTAAAGAGCTCCGGGGCGCTGCTTGGCATGTTGGACGAAGCCCCTTCAGCCAGGGTCTATCTGCACTCGAAATTCCCGCAGCCCCTCATTGCCAACGTGCGTCGGAAGGTTGGCGACCGACTTGTGCTGGTCGATGAGTTCACCGAATTGTCGGACGGCATTTACGTAACCGGGCCTTATCCGACGCGCGAGCAGGCGCTGGTGATTCGCCGTCCCGCCGGGTTGGTCGTCCTGACCGGCTGCGCCCAGCCAAGCGCCGCGGATATATTCGACAACATCCGGGAGCATCTGGACGAGCCGATTGACCTGGTAGTCGGCGGGCTTCATCTTTACGCCCGGCCGGACGACGAGGTGCTCGACGTGATAAAATCGTTCCGCCGCCTGGGCGTGAAGCGCGTCGGGCTGTGCTATTGCACGGGCGAGGAGGCACAGCGGATGTTCAGGGACGAATACGGGGACGACTTCATCGAGGCCGGAGCGGGGCTGACACTATCGGTTTGAGCACGGCACGCGGTATGTCTTCGCCGGAACCAAACGGAACGAATGGGAACCAAACGGAACCATTGGGAACGAAACGGAACCAAACGGAACGAAACGGAACGAATGGGAACCAATGGGAACGAAGGCGAAATGCGTAACTTGTTGCGTGCCAAGCACTTGCGGTTTTCGGGGTCATTTTTTCGTCCATTTCCAAAAATAGTCCACGAGTTTAGTAATTAGTAACTGGTAACTGGTAGCAAAACCGGAAATTACTGATTACATTCTTTTCCGTTTTTCCCAAGTCCCAAGAACCTGGTCCCTGGTCCCTTCTCTGGT
>DAOVLS010000271.1 GCA_030631125.1 Planctomycetales bacterium | reverse complement strand
CGGATTGGCGGAAACGCTGCTCGGCCTTTTCATATTCAGGTGTAAGGTTCGCAGGCATAGGCGATAGTGTAACCGGATTACCCGCCTTCGCCAAGGCTACGGCGGGCAGGCCGGAATACCGAAAAACAGGGACTAGGGTTTCGGGATTAGGGAAAAACAGAAAAACGGAACCCGTAACCTGTAATTATCTCTGCTTTGCGAACAGCGCCAAACTTCCAAGCCGGTACGCGTATCGGCTTGGGAGCTCGGCGCTGTTGTGAAAAAAATACGCTTTTTCATCCGAACGGACCGTTGTCAATTCCACTTATGCGCCGGTAGAATCTCACACATGAAGTTCTTTGAAGATGAATTAAACCAGTGGAGATAACGAAAGTGGCATCACCGACACGCATAATAGACTCGCACGCGCACGTTTTCTGGCACGGCAGGGACGACGCCGAACTCGTCGCCGACATGGACGCCCAGAACATCGACAAGGCTCTCCTGCTGACGTGGTGTATCCATCCGTTAGAAGACGCCATCGAATATGGCAACGCGTTCAATCCAATTTATGACGAACCGGGTCGCTCTCATCCGGGTCTGCCGTTGTCGGACATTGTCCGAGCGGCCAGGCGGTATCCCGACCGTTTCATAGTGGGATACGCACCTCACCCGCTTGAGCCGAACGCGACAAAATACCTGGAGGCAGCCGTCCAGATGTACGACGTCCGCGCCTTCGGGGAGTGGAAGTGCCGACTGTTGCTGGACGACCCGCGATGTATTGAACTTTTCCGCCTGGCGGGTCGGCGGGACCTGCCGGTAGTGCTGCACATCGACGTGCCTTATCTACCGAACGACGAAACGGGCAAGGTGGAGTATTTCCCGGAGTGGTACGGCGGGACGGTGACCAACCTTGAACGGGCTATGCAGGCATGTCCGGATACGATTTTCGTCGGGCATGGCCCCGGGTTCTGGCGGGAAATCAGCGGCGACGCCGACACGACCGGAGACACGTACCCCAAAGGTCCTGTAGTCGAAGGCGGAAAACTGTTTCATCTGATGGATAACTATTCGCAACTTCATGCCGACCTGTCAGGTGCGTCGGCCCTGAACGCCCTGCAAAGAAACGCCACAATCGGAAAGGAATTCCTGCTGAAGTATCATCGGCGTATTCTGTTCGGGCGGGACTATTACGGCGGCGAACTGAACGAATTCCTCCAGCCACTCGACCTGCCGGAAGATGTAACCGAAAATATCTATCATCGCAACGCCGAGCGTCTGTTCCGGCTCGAATCGTAAACAAGGCCGACGCAAATGAAAATCGAAAAGGTCCAGATTGTACCGATTACCGGCGGGTGGTACTGCGACGATAAGGCTGCGTTTATCTACGGTGACGTCCAGACAGACCATTACCTGGTGCGAGGCGAACCCAGGACGCCGGGGTTTAAGAATATACGAGAGGTCGGTCAGGGCATCTGCGTCATTCTTCACCTCAAAAACGGTCAGGCAGTCTTCGGTGACGGGACCAGCGTTACTTACGCCGGATCGGCCGGAAGAGACCCGATATTTCGCTTCGAAGAACACGCAGCCCCGTTCAAAGAACTGGTCGAGCCATGCCTCCTTGGGCGGGACGTTACGGATTTTATCGGGTTGGCGCGCCGGGTCGAATCGCTCCGTCGGAACGGGTGCGAACTTCACCCAGCCATTCGCTATGCCGTCAGCCAGGCGCTGCTCGAAGCCGCAGCAGCGGCGAGGACCTGCACGAAGGCCCAAATCCTGGCCGACGCCTATGGCGTGGAAATCTCCGATTCGCCGATCCGCGTCGGAATTCAGAGCGGGCAGGACCGATACGCAGCCGTCGATAAGGCTATATACCGTCGGGTTGACGCCTTCCCCCACGGCCTGATCAAAAATATTGCCGACGACTTCGGGCCCGGAGGCGAGAAACTGTTGGACTATGCCGGGTGGATCGTCGCCAGGCTGGAGGAACATAACGTCGAAGAAACCTATCGTCCGTCCATCCATTTCGATTGTTACGGCACAATCGGCAGGGCTTTTAATCACGATACCGGACAGATGGCCGATTATCTCCGTCGATTGGCCGGGGTCGTTTCGCCGCTGGCGCTTCAGATCGAATCCCCGGTCGAGATGGACACCCAGCCGGCACAGATCGACACGCTGGTAAGTCTGCGAGAAGCGCTTGGCGGACCCGGCAGCGGCGTTATCCTGATTGCCGATGAATGGTGCAATACCCTTGAGGACGTTGGTCTCTTCGCGCAAGCCTGCGCCGTTGATATGATTCAGATAAAGATGCCTGACCTTGGCGGCATCACACTCAGCGTCGAAGCGATACTCGAATGTAAAAGGCACGGTATAGGGGCGTACCTTGGCGGCAGTTGCAATGAAACCGACCTGAGCGCGCGGAACGCGGTGCATCTGGCAGTCGCCCTGGGGGCCGACCAGATTCTCGCCCGTCCGGGAATGGGCGTTGATGAGGCCGTCAGTATCGTTCGGAACGAAGAGGCCCGTCTCCGCGCTGTTCTTGCCGCCGGTTAATCGGCTGGTAGAATCTTCACATGACCACAACTCATAATAAACCCGTAATCGGGCTGCTCGGCGGCGTCGGGTCCGGCAAATCGACCGTCGCGGCGGCGTTGGCCAACCTTGGGTGCGGGTGCGTCGATGCCGACGCCATCGGGCATGAACTCCTGAAAGACCCGCAGGTCCGGGGCGAACTGGCTGAACATTGGGGGCAAAAGATATTTGACGCGGAGGGTAACATCGACCGCAAAGCACTGGCCTATGCCGCCTTCGCCGCCCGCGACCAGACCCAGGCCCTCAATACCATAATGCACCCGCGAATCCGCCGGCGAATGGTCAAGCAGATCGACGCTCTGGTAGCCGACCCGGACGTCCCGGCAGTCGTGGTCGATGCCGCCCTGCTGCTGGAAACCGACTGGTGCGAACTCTGCGACGTCTTCATATTCATCTCTACCCCGGAGGACGACCGGGCAGAGCGAGTCAGGCAGTCAAGAGGATGGGACAGGCGAACATTCAAGAGGCGAGAAAATTTACAAATTCCTCTGGACATTAAGGCCGACAAGTCCGAATATGTTGTTAACAACAGCCTCAGTGAGTCATCTTTACGCGAGCAGATCCGCTTGATTTTTCATCGGATAATCCATGTGGCGGATCATTCCAGGGATTGAATTGTTTGGATTCGTGCCGTGAGGTATTTGTCAAAGCCGATTGCACCCCGCATTTTTGGGAATTACAGGCCTCCATTTTCGATACGGCTTCCATACACTCAGACATAAAACACAATAAACAGCAACCGAATTCAACTTTAAGGATTATCACAAGGAAAGAAATTATGCCTAAAGCAAAGAACTCGACGAAGACATCCGAGACGAAAAAGACAACCAGGACAAGAAAGCCTGCGGCGAAGAAGCCGCCGCCGCCGCCCCCCCAGGAACAGGACGAACAGGTCGCAATAACCACCGCAACCCTTGATGAAGAACTGCACGCAAAGTACGAAAAGGTCAAAAGCGGCGAACTGCACATCACAGACCTCCAGAAAATGACGGTAACCCAACTGCACGAGATAGCCAAAGGTGAAGGGCTAGCCGACTATACCGGCCTGAAGAAGCAGGACCTGATCTTCAACATCCTCAAGGTTCGGATTCAGAAAGACGGGCTGATGTACGGCGAGGGCGTGCTGGAAATCCTGCCCGACGGGTTCGGATTCCTCCGCAGCACGGACTACAACTACCTGCCAAGCCCCGACGACATCTACGTCTCGCCAAGCCAGATTCGACGATTCGGGCTTAAACAGGGCAACATAGTCGCCGGTCAAATTCGCCCGCCGAAAGAGTCCGAACGCTACTTCGCGCTGCTCCGCGTCGAGGCCGTTAACTACGAAGCGCCCGATAAACTCGCCGAGAAAATCAGCTTTGAAGACCTCACGCCGTACCACCCGGAAAGACGAGTGTTCCTGGAGACGACCCCCGAAGAGATCAACATGCGAGTGGTCAACCTGGTTACGCCGATAGGCTTCGGGCAGCGAATGCTTATCGTCGCCCCGCCCAGGACGGGAAAGACCATCCTGCTCCAGAAGATCGCAAACGCCATCTCCGCCAATCATACCGACGTGTACGTGATTATTCTGCTGATCGACGAGCGGCCTGAAGAAGTTACCGAGATGCAGCGGGCAACCACCGCAGAGGTGATTTCATCGACATTCGACGAACCGGCGTCGCGGCACCTGCAGATCGCCGAGATGGTCGGCGAAAAGGCGCGGCGAATGGTCGAGTTCGGTAAGGACGTCGTGATCCTGCTGGACTCGATTACCCGCCTGGCCAGGGCGTACAACACCGAAATACCGCATTCGGGCAAAATCCTCACCGGCGGCGTGGACGCAAACGCGCTCCAGAAACCCAAACGCTTCTTCGGTGCAGCCAGG
>DAOVLS010000354.1 GCA_030631125.1 Planctomycetales bacterium | reverse complement strand
TCACCGTCATAGCCGACATCACCAAGCAATGCATCAAAGGGCTGCCGACGATAAGCCTGGTGAGCGAGGCGGTGGAACTCGATATCGTCCGGCTTGGGGCCGCGATCAACTACCGCTCCCAGGAGTAAATGTGTATTGACATCAACTACGGCCGAGAGATTGGGATAGCGGTGTTTATAGTGGCCTTTGAGACGTTTGCAGCGTTTGGAGTAATATCGAGAGACGTATCGCGTTTCCAGGCCGGTCGAATCAATGGCCGCCAGTTCGCTGGACGAGCCGATCAGGCCGTGCCGGCGGGCGAGATGAATGGTTGCATCAAGGAGTCGATCAGCGCCCCCTTTTTTAGGAGGCGTCGCTCGGCATAGCAGAGTGTGGAGTAGTGTGGCACACGTTTGAGTTCCAGCGCCTCGCGCAGTTCGCTCCACTGGCTGAGCCATTCGACAAGGCCGCGATAGTCGAGTTTGAAAAACTGTTTGAGTACGAGCAGGGCGAAAAGTTGTGGCTGTGTGAACTTGTGCGGACTTTTGAGGTTGGAATAGTCTGGCAATGCTTCCTTGCCTGCCTCCAATGCCGCCCGCGCCAATGCGATTGGATTTTTGGTCGTCCGTGACATATAAGGTTTATCGGCAAGATCATCGTGTTTTCAACAGAGCATTAGCGTCCCCTATTTCCAGATCATCGTGTTTTCAACAGAGCATTAGCCTCCCCTATTTACTCAAACTGACCGATTTCTTTTGCCCCGAGGGCACCGGATGGTGGCCGGGGGCGTAAGCCCCCGGTACATAGGGTCTTATGAAGATAAGCCCCAAAGGGGCGAAGGAGAAAAAACACGAACTGTTTGGTCATTCTTATATCTCCGGCACCCCTTCGGGGTTTTTTTCTAACATCCTGTTTTCCGTGGGCTTACGCCCACGGCTACTATCCACCAGCCCTTCGGGCTTATAGAAAACGGTCAGTTTGAGTATTTAGAATCCCTTCGTTCATCGAGCCGCTGCGGAAACCTTCCAGGTCCAGCGTAACGTAAGTGTAACCGAGCGCCTTGAGCGGGCCGACGATGCTCTCGCGCATCGAGGCTGCCTTTTCGATAAAATCAACCGGCACCTCCACGCGGGCGATCGCGTCGTGGTCGCGCACCCGGTACTGGGCGAAACCGAGCGACCGCAGAATATCTTCAGCCTGTTCGATGCGCGAAAGTTTTGCGTTTGTAATCTCCTGGCCGTAGGGGATGCGGGTAGCCAGGCAGGCAAAGGGCGGTCTGTTCCAGTTCGGCAGGCCCATCGCCCTTGCGGCGGCACGGATGTCGGACTTGGTCAGGTCGGCTTCGGCGAGCGGGCAGCGGATGCCCATCTGCTCTTCCGCCCGCCGGCCCGGACGGTAATCGCCGCTGTCGTCGGCGTTCGTGCCGGTAATGACCGCGGCATAGCCGCCCTCACAGGCAAGTTTCTTCAACCGGCCAAGGAGCATCATTTTGCAGTAATAGCACCTGTCGGTCGGATTGGCTGTGAAATTGGCGTCGGCCAGTTGCGGCGTCTCAAACTCACGGAGTTCCATACCCACCAGCCGGGCGATCTCCTGCGCCGTAACCCGTTCACGCTGCGGGAAGATGGTCGAGACTGCCATCGCCGCCAGGACGTTTTCAGCCCCGAGCGTCTCCGCCGACATCGCCAGCAGCAGCGAGCTGTCGGTTCCCCCGCTGAAGGCGACGATAACCCGCCGCAGCGACAGGAGAACTTCCCGGCAGCGGTCGAGTTTTCCCCGAAGGGCCTCGTCCAGCTCGGCAAATCTATCATTTGTTTCCATGCCGCTCATGTCTGACTTCCTTTACCTTACCTGGCTGCGTCGTGGCGGGCGGTCGGCCGGTGAGCGCCCGGATCGACTTTTCGTAGAATTCGTTTTCGTCCTTCAGTCCGTGTTTTTTGCAGAATTCAGACAGTTCGCGGTAGCGCCGAATCGGGTCGGTTCGCGTTACCCAGCAGACCTTGGCCATGCACTCCGGGCAGAGCCACAGAGGTCTGCGGTCGGACTCGGACCGGTTGTTGCTGCCGCACATCACGCACTCGTAGGCCGTACAGTGCAGCATCGAAAACATGTGCCCGGTCTCGTGCACAGCCGTCTTGATTGTCCGCAGAAGACAGAGGCGGAATTGCCTCTTGCCCGCGTCGGGATTTCCGTTGCGGTAAATGCTCCAGACGCCGACCCGCCGGACCAGCGACGCCTGCCCGAAAACGAAGTTCCAGCCCTCCCCCGGCCAGAGGTCGGACGTGGTGAATGCAATGTAAGCGGCTGCATCATCCGGCAAGCGCGGGACCAGGACCTTGTCGAGCACATAGGTGCTGAGAATCTGCTTGTCGCCCCAGGTCGGATGGGTCCGCCGGGCCTTGGGCGGGATAATCGAAAGGGGCAGGTCCTTGCGAACCTTCACCGGCAGGTTGAAGAACCGTCCCATGAAATCGGCCGTCAGCGATACGACCTTCCGCTGGGTCTTGTTGAATTCGCCGAGCGGCTGGATGTACAGGACGCGACGTTTGCCGACGGGCCTGACGGGCCGGCAGCGCAGGTACTGTCCGAACGTCTGGCCAGGCTCTTTATGACGAACCAGCCAGTCGCCGGGCCTGGGCTTGCCCAGTTTCTGGTGCAGCGGTCGAAGTTTTTTCATCCCGGCCTTCAGTTCCCGCACGGAAGGGACTTTGCTTTTTTGGGTCGTCGCGCTGCTGCCGGCCTTCGTCGTCGGCGCTTTTTCAGAGGCCCAGACCAGCACGGTCAAAGCCCAGGCCAATCCGAATACTGCGATTACCTTGAAAGTATTCACGCCTTCCTTGTATCACAGTTTCGCCGGATTGGCCAGTCATGTAACCTTGCCTGTCCGCCCCCGGTGCGGTACGGTGTCGTACATGACTGTTCTGGATGTATATGCTCGTCGTCTTTCGGCGGTGCGGCGGTTGATGCGCAGCGGCAAGGTTGACGCGATGCTGTTGACGGAGCCGCACAATGTCCGCTATTGCAGCGGGTTCAGCGGCGAGGACAGTTACCTGCTTCTCGGTCGGCGATGGGCGAGGCTGATTACCGACGGACGCTTCACCGAACAGGCGCGGATCGACTGTCCGCACATCAAGGCGATTATCCGCAAGGGTAAAATGGTCGATGCGATTACCGAGGTGCTGACGGAGCGGAAGATTCGCCGGCTTGGAATCGAGGGCAATTCCGTAACGGTTTCATTCAAGAACCAACTGGATTCCGCCCTGAAGCGCGTGCGGATTAAGGCTTTTGGCAACGAGACCGACACGCTCCGTCAGGTCAAGGACGGCGGGGAGTTGGCGGCGATTCGTAAGGCCGTTCGCACAGCGGAGAAGGCCTTTCGGGCATTGATTTCCGGCGGGGCGCGTAAATTCGTCGGGCGGTCCGAGCGGCAGATAGCGGCTGAATTGGAATACCTTATGCGTCAGGGCGGCGCATCCGGCGCGTCGTTTGAGACCATCGTAGCGACCGGCGCACACTCCGCCCTGCCGCACTATCGACCGGGCGGGACGAAAATCCGCCGAGG
>DAOVLS010000175.1 GCA_030631125.1 Planctomycetales bacterium | reverse complement strand
TCTCCGGGGCGGTAGGCTTCGGGGAAATCTTTGGGCAGTTCGGCGGCGGGGCATTGCCACAGGATCGTCTTGCCGAGGAATCCCCCGCCCTGGCTGCCCGGAATTACGTCCTTGATACGGCAGTGGTCCTTATGCCGGCCCAGGAATATCCGGCAGGACAACTCCGGGCGGTCGGGGTTCGGCACATCGATGTTGGCGGTGTACTTTGCGATGAATTCCCTGGCCGGTATTGTCGTTGCGCACCCGCCTGCCGATAACAGCAGCACCGACAGGGCCATACACGCCGTCAGCGGAGTTGAGAGTTTCATTTTTTATCCTTTCGATTCGGTTATCGCGGCGGGCGGCACCCGCACACTTCGTACAATAATGATACTACGCGAAACACTCCGTCAAGGCAACCGGACAGAAAAATAGCAGGGATACAAGGGATACAGGGGATAAAACCTTTTTTTGTTTTTTTCCTAAAATTATTATCCCCTGTATCCCTGCTAATGCTTTTGTGCGTTGAAGGTAACTTGACAGTCCTGCGGCAAGGTTGTATCCTATAGTCCTTCAGGGAGCCGTTGTGGTTACCGGAAGGGGTTGATTACCGATTGGGTTTTAAGCCAGAGATCTGTGGCCAAGAAGAAAGACGGTAAATCGTTGTTTGAGGTTATGGGGACCAGCGCGTCGCAGGGCGACAAATCGCTGGATGTTCCGTCGTGGTTTGACCGCGGCGGGCAGGCGGTCAACGGGGCGTCGCGGAGTTCGGCGCCGGTTTTGCCCCCTCCTGTCCCGGTAGGGGCGGTTCGTCCCGAGTCGGGTCGAGTCCCACCGCGCCGTGAGCCGATATTGTCCGTTTCGGCAGGCAGGTTGGTTATATCCCTCAGCCAGATCAGCGCCGTGGTGGTGGTCCTGGCGATAATCGTGCTGGTCGCCGCGGCGTACATGCTGGGACGCAGGGCCTCGCAAAATACCTCCGCAGCGCCGGGCGGGATCAAGGCGCCATATGATCCCGCTACGACCAGGCCGGACGCAGGAGGCGAGTCCGTGAATGTATTGCCCGTACCCGTATCGCACCAGAGCGGGACGGGCGGATCGGGCATGGTCCGCGACGATGCGAAGCGACAAAAAGGATATAGTTACCTCGTTATTCAAGGCGGCGTACAGACGCCCAAAGAAGCCAGGGACATCAAGTGGTTCCTCTACAAAAAGGGTATTAACGCAACGGTGCATCGGTCGACCGAGACCGGGCTGTACAAGGTCAAGGACATGAAAGGATTCCGGGACATACGTTCGGCGCAGACGCGGGCGGAGATAAGAGCACATGTTGCCCAGATAGAACGACTGGGCAGGAAATATAAAAGCGTGGGCCGGTATGATTTCAAGCAAAGCAACAGCACTGTCCCGTGGATGGAGACGGAGAATTAGCACAGGAGAAAATAGCAGATGAGCATGGACAGAACACTCAGGACCCACGGCGGGTTGGCAAAGAATCGCAGCGTCCTGACGCGGACAGAACGCATTGCCCGCCTGATTGACGAAGAGAAGTTCGACCCCGAGACAGGTCGGCCCTTCGGCCTGCCCAAGACCAAGGTCCGCCACAGCAGGGCCGGTACCAAGGCAAAGAAAATCGAGGAAAAACCGGAAGAAACCACCGAAGGCGAACAACCTGAAGCCGCCGAAGGCGACAAGACCGCCGAATAATCCGTGGAGCAATACGGTGCTCAAAACAGGAAACCGTTCCGGTTTTAGGATTGCCTATGCCCGTTCGTTATCATATTGCCGAGAGGATGAAACTGCTGGACGCTTCGGGTATCCGCAAGGTCTTCGACCTGGCGGCCAAACTCGCCGACCCGATAAACCTGTCCATCGGTCAGCCTCATTTTGACGTCCCCGCCCCGGCCAAGGCCGAAGCCATTGCCGCCATCGAACGCGGATTCAACAAGTACACACAGACCCAGGGCCATCCCGATCTCCGCAACGCCGTCGCCGCCGCCTCCGTCGATGAGTTCGGATGGGACGATGACAGGCCTCACCTGATTACCTCCGGCGTCTCCGGTGCGCTGCTGCTGGCCTTTATGACCCTGGTCAATCCCGGCGACGAGGTCATCCTGCTCGACCCGTACTTCGTGATGTACAAGCACCTGGTTAACCTCGCCGGGGGCAGGGCGGTCATGGTGGATACCTACCCGGACTTTTCGCCCGACCCGGAAAAAATCGCCGCCGCCGTTACTGACCGCACGACCATCCTGGTGATCAATTCGCCGGGCAACCCCACAGGGCGGGTCTATTCCGCCGACGAACTGAAAGCCGTCGCAGAAGTCGCCGAACGCGCCGGACTACTGGTAATCTCCGACGAAATATACAACCTCTTCTGCTACGACGCGCCGTTCGCTTCGATAGCGTCATTCTGCGAAAACACGCTGCTGATGCGGGGTTTCTCGAAGTCTTACGCGATGACGGGATGGCGGATGGGATGGTGCACGGGGCCGGTCGAGATTATCGAGAAGATGACCATGCTCCAGCAGTACAGTTTCGTCTGCGCGCCGAGCATGGCCCAGGCCGCCGGAGTCGCGGCGCTGGGATGCGACATGTCGCAGCAGGCCGACGATTACCGGCGTAAGCGCGATATGGTCCATGAGGCCCTGGCCGAACCCTTCGGCCTGATAAAACCGGGCGGAGCGTTTTACGCATTCGTCCCTGCGCCGACCGGCATGACAGGCAGCGAGTTCGTCGCGCGGGCGATCGAAAACAACGTCCTGATTATCCCCGGAAACGTCTTTTCCGAGCGGGACACGCACTTCCGCCTCTCTTACGCCATCAGTGATGAAAAACTGGCGGAAGGCCTGGAAATCCTCGCCCGCCTGGCGCGATAGGGTGAATGCAGGAGCTACAAACCATGCCTCGCTGAAGCGAGCACGCCAACAAAATTCATTCCCAAACACACGCAATCTTTTGGCGTGCTCGCTTCAGCGAGGCATGGTTTTTTCTTTCCTTCTGCTTTTTTCGCATTTTTTCCTTGACAGAATCGCAAAGCGTGATATACTAGTTGTCGCTCCAGCCCGCTTAGGGAGCGGCGGAGTCTGTTATCATTTGAGGGACAGGAGCGAGTCTCGCTCGCCCGCGTCTGTCTTAGGCCGTCCGGCCTAGTTCCCACGTCTTACAAAGAGTGTTTTTTCGTCGATTCAGGTATTTACCGGGTGATCCCGGAGCAGCATCAATTCGGGCCGGCAGGTCGGAAAGCGGCCGGGGCGGAGACGTAACGCCCGCCCGTCAGTGTGGCCGACGACGACCGCCGACAGATAAAACGAAAACCGGCGCAAAAGCGGAGGTAACAACCCGCCACAACGCCCAAGTGATGCAGAGGAGGCATCAGAAAGCAAGAGTAAGAATGGGTGTTTTCTGTGAGAAACAAGAACCTCGAAATGAACAGGAGAACGACAATGAGACACAAACGAATTGCGACAATTATGGTTGTTGGTTTCTTTCTGGCGTTTGTGGCCGCACCGGCTGCGGCAAGCGATAACTACGACGTTTACAAGGACGGCGTCCCCGATGTTAACAAGTACGTGGTCGATAACAGTTGCTGGCTCGCCACGGCGTCCAACGTCCTTGGAGGCGCCGGTTGGGGCGACGCCTATGACATCTACGACGACCTGATCGACGAGTTCGGCACGGCCAATGGCGGCCATGCTCACGCAGCCGCGAAATGGTGGGTCCACAACGTCGGGCTGGACGAAGCGGACGAGGGCCAGGGGTATAACCCCACGTGCAGTTACGTCAACTTCCGCCTGATCCAGAGAACGCTGACGGCCGGGGATTACGACTTCCTGCTGGACGAACTCAATCGGTGTCAGTATGTATCGGTGACCTGGTTCTGGGGCGGCGACCTGGGACACTGCATGACGCTGGTCGGAGGCAATTACGCCTGTAGGCAGTCCGGTTTCAACACCTGCAACAGCGTCTGGCACGATTCGGACGACGACATCGGTACGACGACCGTCACGGACATGGTGAAGGCCAATATCGGCTTCACATCCAGCATGTCCCCTGATCCCCCCTACACCCATCCCAACATGACCTGGAAGATCAACAACGAGAACTGGTGGGCCGACAGGGCCTTCCTGGCCTGTCCGGGAGTGCCGAAGCCCGCCGACGCAATCGGAAACTTCGACGTGCATTACTACATCGGCGTGGGACCCCCCTCCGCGGAAAATCCGCAAAGTTACACCACGAAGGTCGAGATGCTCACCACGGGAGCGAACCATAAGACCTACATGGGGCCGAACGGCGAGTTCGACGCGGAATGGGATCCGACCACCACTGAGCCGACGCTGATCGTGCCCAACCTGGTCGTCGATGACCTCCACAAGATCCTGTACCTGTTGGTGGACTTCAACAACCCTGAGGACCCCGATGACACGACCGCCGACGATATCCAGGTCTTTGACGACGAAGGCGTCGAGATACTGCTGGACAGCATCGAATGGTCGTCGGACAACGGTCAGGTCCTGCTGACGTACGTCTTCGACGATCAGCCGGCCTGGGAGACGATAGTCTTCCCCGACAACAGTTACAAGACGCTGGCAGGCAACGTCTTCGAGTGGAACATCGCCACCGAGTGCGTCCCCGAACCGGCAACAATGAGCCTGCTGGTGCTGGGCGCCATCGCCCTGGTCGTCCGCAGGAAAAGAAAGTGAACATTGAAGAATATACGGTATAACCAGGCCGCTCGTAGCGGACCTGATATGTTATGCCGGAGAGAACGGAAACAGAGAGGAGTACGAGTGATGAAGAAAACACTGATACTATTGGCTGTTCTGGCTTTTGCGGCGATACCTATGGTCAAGGCCGAGGACATCTGGGACCCGCCGTGGGTAGAGGATCCCGCAGACCCACAATGGGAAGGCGGCGTTACCACCTACCAACGCTGGGAGTTTAACGAGAATCCGGACGTGCCGGTCGAGGTGGACAATCCTTTCGGGATGCCCTACGTTGAGGTCATCAACGGGACATATCCTGACTGGGTCCTCGGACCGGAAGGTTCTGCTGAAATTGCCACTTGGCACATCGGCCCAGGCGGCGGTGGTATTGACATCACCGTTTATAACGACCCGGAGCCGAGGAAAAGGAAGGTTATCTTCATCCAGATAACTTCAGACAAAGGCCACGGCCCGACAGGCCCGACCAGTACCCCCCCGGGAACCACGACCTATCCCAAACCGGCCATTCAGTGGCCCAATGGAACATGGTACACGTACACAGCCCAGATTGAGATCCCGATTAACCCGGAGAAGGAAATCATCCACTACGATTTCCCCGAAAGCACAAACATTTCGGAGATCGTCGTGGACACCATCTGCGTTCCCGAGCCGGCGACGATGGGCCTGCTGGTTCTGGGCGGAATCGGCGCGCTGCTAAGACGGCGGCGTAAATAAGGTTACAGATAAACCCGTTCCCTCGCCTCATTGTGGGAGGCGGGTTTGATTTTCACTTTCGGGCGGTGGTATGCTTGTGGCACAGGCTTTGGAGCCTGGAGCGAAGGGCATACCACCGACCGGGGCAATCTTCAAAACCTGGTGTTTTGGAGATGCTGCCGGAGCGGTCCCCGGCAGCGGGGCAAGAAAACAAGGAGCCAAAAATGAGTAGAGCAAAGACAATTCTGATGTTGAGTGCAGTTGTGATGTTTGTCGCCGGTCAGGCGTTG
>DAOVLS010000450.1 GCA_030631125.1 Planctomycetales bacterium | reverse complement strand
CTGACCTCGGCGGTGATTCGCAGCCCGGACTACACGATGGACCGCATGACGGCGGCTGCTGAAATCCTCCGTCGCAAATTCCGCTATCGCGAATATATCCATCTGAAGATAATCCCCGGCGCATCGGACGCCGCCGTCGCCAGGGCGCTTTCGCTGGCAAGCGCGGTTTCGCTCAACGTCGAAGCGCCGAAGCGGTCGGCCTTCGAGACACTCTCGAAGATGAAGGATTTCGACCGCGACATCGTCGGTCCGATGAAACTCATCAGCCGACTCACCGCGCGAGGCAATCGCTACGAAGGCGTCAAGCAGACCACGCAGTTCATCGTGGGCGCGTCGGACGAGAGCGATTCGGACATCGTCCGCGCGACCTTCGGCCTGTACCGCCGGCTTCATCTGAACCGCGTCTATTTCAGCGCATATCAGCGAGGCCTCGGCGACCCGTCGCTGCCCGGCGAGCGAAATCGCCCGGCCAATCCCGGCGACGTGCTCACCCGCGAGCATCGCCTCTATCAGACCGATTTCCTTATCCGAAAGTACAAGTGGGATTTGGAGGACATTTTCTTCGAGTCTGACGGAAGTCTGTCGCTTGAGGTCGATCCCAAGCAGCGATGGGCAGAGCGGCATCCGGAATTTTTCCCCGTGCGCCTTTCATCGGCCGGTCGGGACGCGCTGCTGCGAGTGCCGGGCATCGGACCGATAACGGCTGGGCGAATCATCAAAACCCGCCGACAAAGCGCTATCGGCAGCCTCAAAGACATCGGCCTGGCCGGTAAACGCCTCGAAAAGGCGGCGAGATACACCGTGATGCAATAGCCGCCATAATGAATCATCCCGACACGATTATGCGGATGAACTGTCGTGTCCCAGCCCTGGCGGGGAGGGCGATTTCGCCGCTGGTTTCGATGGCCATTTTGTGTTTGCCGGCTTCGCGTTGGGCGAGGGGTAATTCGTCGGCGACGGCGGCGGGGGTCTTGTAGAGGACCAACGAACCGCCCGTTCGACTTCGCTCACGGCAGGTGCGGGCGAGCAGTTGGCGATTTTCGCGGATTATTTTCTCGGCAGGTCCGACTGCGCGGGCGGTTACCACGTCGAATCGGCTGCGGTATTGCTCGTTGTGAGCCAGTTCCCGGCTTCGACGGGTAACTACCTCCACTCGCCCGGCCAGGCCCAGTTCGGCGGCTGCCAGTTCCACAAAAGCAGCCTTTCTCTGGGTGGACTCAATGGCTGTCAGATGAAGTTCAGGTAAGGCGACGGCCAGCACGATCCCCGGCAGCCCCGCCCCGCAGCCGACGTCGGCAAGGCGAATTTTTCCGGTGAATACCCCCGGCCAGGCCGGAAGGACAGCCAGAGAATCGGCGACGTGTTTGAGGTAAAAATCCGCGGGCGAAACGTCGCCCATCAATCCGGCGGCTTCGTTATGAGCGAGAATCAGTTTGTAATATCGTTCGTAACTTTGAATCGCCTCCGGCCAGGCATCAGCCGACAGGCCACAAGAAAGCCAGAATTGACGCAAATCAGTCAACGGATTGCACAAATTCAAAATCCCTACACCCTACGACCTACGACCTACAAATTACCATTGCGGCGTATCTTCCTGTTCGTCGTTTTTGTCCTCGTCTTCTTCTTCGTCGTACTTCCATTTCTCGGCCTCATCCATGTCCTCCAGTTCCCGCTCCATTGCCTTGAAGAGTTTGTCCTGCATCGGCGCGAGTTTCTGGTAGTAGCCCAGCGTGGCCTGGTAGGCCTCGACCATCTGGTTAATCTTGATGAGTTGCCATTTGAGCAGGCACTGCGGCTCCTTGATTTCGCCGAAGGGGTCGCAGGTAAAACTGATTCTGCCTTGCTCGTCGCGATTAAAATGTTCACAGTCTTGGCACTTAATCATGGCGTTCGGCTCCTGGTATCTCTGCCTTTTTAATGATACCCTTCTTGAGTCTCCTTCGCCAGTTTATTGAACCGGTCTTTTTCGCCGTCACGCAATCGGGCCGATACGGAATCATTGATCCTTTTATCCTGTTTGCGTTTTCGTGGTGGGGGAGGTTATAATGATTTGGCTCGTGCCTGTTTGTGTGCGGATTGTTTAGGGTTTGACCTTCGGGTGGAGGTTTTACAGTGAAGATTGTTCGATATTTTGCGATTTTTCTTTCTGCTTTGGTTTTGTGGTCGGCGGTGGACGCCTTTTCCACGGTT
>DAOVLS010000378.1 GCA_030631125.1 Planctomycetales bacterium | reverse complement strand
CACGCTTCGGGCCATGGTACGCCGTCAATTGAGGTGATGATATCGACGCGAACGGGCGGCCTGCCCAATTGCACAACCTGACTTGGCGTCTCGAAATCCTTCTCCGAAAGGTCCAGGGAACCGAAGCCGAATTCTTCGAGGGCAGAGAGTATTCGCCTCGCATTTTCACGGTCCGGGCGCACAAACAGGTCCAGGTCACCCGTGTAACGGGGAGCGCCGTGAAAGGCCAGAGCGTATCCGCCGACGACAACAAATTCGATACCGTTAGCGGCGAATAACTCTAACAACTCTTTGAATTCGTCTGGGACCTTGTCCATGTCGTTGCATCCAAAGGAAATCGACGGCGTTGACGCGTTCTTCGGGAGTCCGGCTGAGCCAGTATTGCAAATCCTCCTGAACGCCGGACCTGTCGTGCAGGTGCCTTTTTGTAACGACTTTTTCGATCACGACATAAGTATCCGTAATGGCCCCTGCCAAGTAAAGCGATAACATGCGCGGCAACTCAACGTGTCCGCTTACAACGAACCACCGAACATTTCAAGAACGCGTTACCGTTTCGGAACAGAGGTTGCCGGACGAGTTCGGGCTGCCGGCACGGATGACCCGGCAGGGGCGGACTCAGGCTTCGCCGCTTCGGGGAACTCCAGCAGCAGCACCGGGCCCGGCCAGTTCACCTCGGCAGAGTGCTCTTTCGTATTAGAGAAAATGTGGAACTCGTTCCGTCCCTTGCGAAGGATCTTGAGCGGCACGGGGATAAAGTCGTAGCTGTAATCGTGGACGACTCCGACGTGATCGACCAGTTTGGTTCCGTTTATGCCGATTTCCTCGGCATGTTCAGCCGACCATGACGAAAGGACGAGCACAGCGGATCTTGCCTTACCCGGATCCTCGCCGATTTGGATGGCACAGGACTTTCTCTTTCCAATGCGAACACCGAAATTCTCCGGTATTTCGCTGGCACGGTACATCCTGACCGATCGGGCGGCGCGTTTGAATTTTACGTTTTCGACCGCGGGGGTCATTGACATCAGTCCCTGGTCATCGACGATTCTGGCCATTATTGATATCGGGCGATCCTGGTCGGGAACCCACTTGGTATCCCACTTTATCGAATAAGGCGCCTTTGTGGCGGTCCCGAGATGGCGAGCGATCTGGCCGTCCCTGTACTGGTAATGCCATTGGCGGAACAGGCCGTTACCCTCCCAATCGAAGTCGTCGTAAAGGGCAATGAAATCCACCTGTTTGATTGTCCTGCCGGCAGGGTCGATCACCGCGCTTATGACCGGCGAGTCTCCGATAGTCAGATCTTTCGATGGTAAAACGACTCTTCCGGTGGCGTGGGCCTTGCCCGGGCCGTAATACACCCGCACGTTAAAGGAGTAAATCCAGAAAAAGCCCCAGCGAAAGCCATGCCGGATTTGCTTGCCACAGCCGAAGGTAAAGACGTTCTTGCCTTCCTTGAGCAGACCCGGCGGGATCTCGACCGCATTGTCGCCCAGCACAGTCCGGTAATAGCATTGCGGCTCGGTGGGAGTGTCCATCGGCTGGGGGATCTGGAACCACCCGCTACCATTGACGCTGAACTTCTGGTCGAAGGTGCCGATGTGACCGCCCCAGTATTGCACCGACACCTCGGCCCGAACGACTCCGGCCAGGTCGCTGGCGGTGATCTCGCGAGGCTGCCTGGCGCGTTCAGCATACTTCCTTGCCGATCCATGAGTTGCGTCGGGGTCGCACTCGCTGAACCATTTGGCGAAGTTGAACTCCCGCCAGACATCCCCGGGACGGGGTCCGCCGATTCCCTCTTCGCAGCGGGCGACCTCGTCCACTATTCGTTTCCCCAGGGTAACTATTCCTCTGGAGCCGGCCTCATTGACGAACAGATAGGCTGTGTAGGGCTTCTTGTCTCCGCCGAGATTGGGGAACAACTCAAAGCCCCTGTTCCAGAGCAGTTTGATTATGTTAATCCTGCTCACCGGCGCCACCCGCCCGAAGCCGCGCCTGTTTTTGGGGTTATAGACCCCCATGATGAAGTAGCCCTTGTAGCTCAGCGGGCCGCCGTTGGACGGGTCCGGCTCCTTGACGTTCTCTTTGCCTTTGTCGGCAGGGAAGCGGTTGTAGTAACTTTTCGGGTGGATAACATATTTTCGGCGCCATTTGCCGGCGCCGTGGATTTCGTACCGCCCCTCGCTGACGCCGCCGGGTGAACCGATATCGACCGTATTGACCCCGTAACTGATATATTCAATCTTCAGCCAGGGTTTGCCTTTGTAGATCGAGACGTCCTGCACGTGGTCGTCGTCAAAGGTCATCCGAACGGTTTTCACCGACGGATCGTCGCGCGTAACTGTCGCCCTGGTCAGGAATCCGCGGGTCGCGCAGGCGTCGATGAACCGTCCCGCCTGGTTCTCTTTAGCGCTCTTGATAATCAGGTCTCGAATGGCCCATTCCTGCCCCTTCCTGCCCCCCGGCCCAATCGCGTAGCGCGCAAGGAACAGTCTATTCTCCAGCGTTACCTCCAGTTTACCGTTGGCGTCTTTTCCCACAGTCGCCCGGCAGTGGTCCGTCGATTGGCCCAGGGCTGGAATCGCCAGAAGCAGGAGCATCAGCGAGGAAGGTAACACGTTGGTTTTCATGTCATTCCTTTATAAAAGTTGGGCAAGTACCGACGCTTTTGTGTCCCGCGTTTTCAGATTCTCCGCCAGATAGTCCTGCCGGGAGTGTCTTCGAGAACTACACCTCGTTTTGCAAGCCAGTCTCGTATTTCGTCTGCACGAGCGAAATCCTTTTCCTTTCGAGCCCTCTCGCGGTCTTCGATTTGTTTTTCGATCTCAACCTCGGTTACTCCGGGTTGGTCCGTTACCAGCAGGTCGGGCTTCTCTTCGAAAAGCCCAAGGATGCGTCCAAGTTTTACTATTGTTCGCCCCGCAGGGGCTATCAGTACATTCTCACCGGGACCGCGTGGATCGAAGGCTTCTTCATTCGCAAACTTATCTACTGCTCCGGTAATTTCATGTAGAACTGCTATGGCTCTGGCGGTGTTGAAATCGTCGTCCATCGCATCGTCGAATCGCTGCCGATGCACAAGCACCTCTTTGACGAATGCAACGTCGGTTTTTGTCT
>DAOVLS010000085.1 GCA_030631125.1 Planctomycetales bacterium | reverse complement strand
GCCTTTGCTGCTCTACCGTTGCTGTTGCTTGTTCAGACATTTTTTTTCCTTTCTTAGATGGATTTACACTTCGGGTGTGTAACGCTATAAACGGAAACAGAGGCCGTGATTCGCACGGCATGGTGGTTGAATAGACGTTTCCCGCCCTGGAGGGGATATGTCGGTAATGTCAACAGAACCTTATTGCGAACCATCTGGCATTGCTCCATACGGTCCGCACCATTTGCATCCGACTATCCGAATATCGGCATGTGATAGAATGGGATTAGTAAAAACCTGAAAATTCTGAAAAATATACAATTGAGGTGGAACGACAACATGGGTTGGATGGTTTTTTTGTTAAAACAGCGCCGAACTCCCAAGCCGATACGCATATCGGCTTGGGAGTTCGGCGCTGTTTTTTGATAATCCGCGTTGTCGTGTTACGCCGCTTTGCTTTCCATGCGGGTTGTTTCCGGTTGATCCCCCGCTTTACCTGTCGCCAGTTTCAGCAGACCGGCAGCGTCCAGGATGAGTCCCACTCGCCCGTCGCCGAGGATACTCCCTCCGGAGACGCCCGGAATATGCCCGAGCGATTCCCCGAGCGATTTGATGACAACCTGCTGCTGGCTCAGGAGTTCATCGACCATCAGTGCACATCGCTTTCCTTCGCCCTCGATGCTTACCAGCGAGGCCTTGTAGGGGTCGGTAATGGCATCGGCGACGCCGAAAAGTTCATGCATGCGGAACACCGGTAGCAGATTGCCCCGAAGCATAACCGTCTCGCCCCGCCCGGCCACGGTGGAGATGGTTCCGGATGCGGGTCGGAAACTCTCTTCGATCGATACGGTCGGCATCAGATAATGCTCGTTACCGACGCGGATGAGCATCGCATCGGTGATCGCCATTGTCAGCGGCAGTTTCATCGTGAACGTTGAGCCTTCACCGACTTTGGATGTTACGTCGATCCGCCCGTGGAGCGCCTCGATACCCTTTTTGACCACGTCCATACCGACGCCTCGTCCTGAAACGTCAGTTACCTTCTCGGCTGTGGAGAAGCCCGCATGGAAGATCATGCCGAAGATTTCGCTTTCGGTCAATTCCCGCTCCGACTCGATGATGCCTCGTTCGCGGGCCTTTGCGAGGATCTTGTCCCGATCCAGCCCTTTTCCGTCGTCGATCAGTTCGATAACGACGTTTCCGGCGGAGTGATATGCTCGCAGACTCACGACGCCGGTGGGGTTTTTCCCCGTTTCCTGGCGTTGCTCGGTCGGTTCGACCCCGTGATCGACGGCGTTGCGGATCATGTGGACCAGCGGGTCATTGAGCATTTCGACCATGTTGCGGTCGATTTCGGTATCTTCACCCTCGGTAGTGAACTGAACGTTTTTACCGGCTTTGCGGGCAAGGTCCCGCACCAGGCGGGCCATTTTCTGGAACGTCCCTTTCAGCGGGACCATCCGCAGAGACATTGCCAGGTCCTGCAACTCACGGATGATCTTTCCGGCGTGGGCGACATTTCTGGTCAGGCGATGCCCGGTGTTGCTTGTAACGTCGGGGTCCTGCGAAACCATCGACTGGGCGATTACGAGTTCGCCGACCATATTGACAAGGTTGTCAAGCCGGCCTGTATTTACCCGAATCGACGTTTCCGTCGCCGCTTGTCCTTTGTTCTGTTTTTGTGTGCGAATGGCCTTGGCTACGTCGCTTGCCGAAGCGATGTTTTTTTCAACCAGCACTTCGCCCAGTTTCTTTACGCCCTGTTGTTGGGCCGCATCTTCAACTTTTTCGCGGTCTGCCCGGTCTTTACCGACGAGAATCTCGCCCAGACGCATTCCTTCAGACTCGCCGGCGTCTCCGATTCCATGACCTTCCGGGTCGGAGAGTTGTTTCAGCAGGTCATCGTAGTTTTCCGGAATGGTCAGTGCGTCTCCAGGCTCGATGCCTTTGAGGGCGTCGATCATGGCCCGCAGCATGTCGCCGGATTTCAGCGCCAGGTCGGCGTATCCGCCGACGATCTGGATTTCGCCCTCGCGTGCGCGGTCCAGGAGGCTTTCAGCCAGGTGGGCGAGTTTCTGAGTGTGGTCCAGACCGAGGAAGCCCGAGGTGCCCTTTATCGTATGGAAGGCGCGGAAGATCGTATTAATCTGCTCGGTGTCGTCCGGATTGCTTTCCAGGTCGAGCATTGAAGCCTCGGCGGCGGAGATGTGGTCGAGACATTCAACGATAAATTCTTTCATGATTTCCGGGTCTGCATCTTCGGGGAGCACCGGATGCGATTGGTCGGCAGGGTCGTCTTCGTTCGGCGCATCAGCCGGTTTGTCGGAGGCGTCAACCACCGCTTCGGTTTCGTCGGTATCGGCATCAACTTCGTCAGCGCCGGAATCTTCTTCGGCGTCGGGAGCATCTTCGGTGTCAGGGGCTTCGTCGGCAGGAGCAAGGATCGCCTGCAGGGCGTCGGTGGCTTTCCGGAGCGATTCGCTTTCTTTGGCGTTTTGGTCGTCTTCCAGATACTTACCGGAAGCGGCGACGGCCTCGGCCAGAGCACTCATGGCGGCGGAGGGGTCCGAAACGTCTTCCTCATAGACAGCCTGGAGGACACTTGCCCCAAGCGTCAGGGCATTTTCCACCTCTGCGGAATCCGGCGGGAGTTCTTCAAGAACCTGCTCAAGAGACATGCCGATTTTGACAATAGCCTCTTTGACGCCGGGGTCCAGAGCCAGGATTTCGGCACTGAGGTTTTCGAGTGTATCGACTGTTGTCATTTTAGTTCCCCGAAGTCTGTTATGCTTTCGACTCGGTCATTAGCCTTGGGTTTCCTGCGTCTTCCTACATCACAACAGAACCGCCCTTGCCGACTGCCGCGCCGGTCCACAGTTTCCCCAGCGACGAGTCGAAGCAGGTCTTTGTCCCGGCGACGTCCCGCTGAACCAGGACTGCCATGTTTTCAGCCCGCATTACGCTTGGCAGAGAGATGTCGGCCTTGACGCTGCGCCGGTCCAGCAGGGCCTTGACCTGTCCGCCGAGTATGTTGGACAGTTCGCCGATGGCATCGCCCATGTCCGCGCTGTCGAAGGGAATTTCGAACCCGGCGAACTTGGCGGCGACAGAGGTTGCCGTCTGGCGAGGCAGACCAAGGAAAACAGACCAATCCACGTCGCCCACCAGCGAGATAACGGCGATAATGACGCCGTCGCCTGCGAGGTTTTCTTCTTTATCGAGAGGGTTGATCGTCAATTCACAGGTAATGTTGAAAATCTCCACGGCCGCTTCTGCGACACAATCGAGGTGTTCCACTTCCGACGTCGTTGCGGTATTTGTCGTGTCCACGGTTGCCTTCCTTTATATTGCGGTCATGCCTTCAGAACTCCCGTCAGGCGACTTTGCCCGCCAGTTTTCCGAAGAAACCCTTGGCCTCTTTCTTGTCCGCGAACTTGGCGAACAGTGGTTCGAGTTTTTTCTTAAGCACCTCGGCGGTGAAGGGCTTGACGACGTAACTATCGACCTTTGCTTCGTCGAGGGCTTCTTCGACCTTGCCCATGGTCCCTTCGGTGGTAATCATCACGACCGGGACGTGGCGCTTCTCAGTGGCCCGAATCTTTTTGACGAAATCGATTCCGCTCATGTTAGGCATGTTCCAGTCCACGAACATCATGGCCGTTTTCTTGGAATCGAATTTTTCGAGGGCGTCCAGGCCGTCCACCGCTTCGGTAAAGGTGAATTGCGCCAACCGGCTCTCGGTGAGGGTGCGCATCACCATCTTCCGCATGATCCCGGAGTCATCCACGATGAGTGCATTAATCTGCATTTTGTTGCTCCTTCTTTGTAGGTTCAACAAGTTCGCCGGTGTTCTCCGGATACGGAGAATCCATTGCAAAGGCGTGACCAACCCCGTTTGGCGATGTTTCCAATCGCGATGACCGCGATTTGGAGACCTCGTTCTCAACCGCACATACCGCAGCACCATGCGATATTTTACGCACACATGAGACCACCGCTATCGGACAGAAGCGGTCTTCAACTCCGAAAACTTAACAGACGCTCTTCCGAAGCAAATTACAGTCTCATGCCTCACGTAATAGCATCGGCAGTTTCGGGGTCGGGATTAATTTGGTCTGCCAGAAAATTGCTTTTGTTTTTGTTCGCCTTGAATAGAAGTAGAAAGAAAGGTCGTCCGGGGGGTTACGATGCCTGGGGCACTTTCCAGGGTTTTACTGCAGGGGGCTTGAGTTAATGGGACAAACCGTTTAAAAGAAGGGATTGGCGCGCTGCGTGCCTCGGAATGCCGCTGCCGGCTTCGTGGGGATGGCGGTGTATTATGGCTGGAAAGGACCACGACAATCTGGAGTTGACTCAGCCGCGAGGCGTGATCCTCCGGCGGATATTCGCCATGGCCCGACCCTATGCCGCCTATCTGGCGGTCGGCGTCGTGATGGGCATGGCCATGTCGTGTCTGAACCTGCTGCGCCCGTACCTTGTGGGTTCCAGCATCACTGCGACGCTCGAATCACTGGAGGGGGGTCAGTGGACATGGCAGAACGTCCGGCCTCTCGTATGGCGGATCGCCCTCCTTGCGATCGTAACGGCCGGCGCCGTCGGGCTCGGTTACGCCAATGCCATGCTTATGGCCCATACGAGGATGAAGATCCTGACGGACTTTCGGCGACGGATCTACCGTAAGATTCTGCAACAGAGCTTCTCGTACTTCGACAAGCAGGAAACGGGGCAGTTGATTAACCGGACCATCGGTGACGTGAACATGCTTCGGATGTTCTACACGATGGTACTCGTCCAGGGATCGGAAATCGTCCTGCTGATTATCGGGACTATGGCGGCGATGTTCTGGATCGACCCTTGGGTGGCGTTGGTGGCTCTGCCATTCGTGCCGGTTTACGCCTTTGCGATGATCGTGTTCTCCAAGCGGATCCACCCGATGTTCCACGACATGCGGCATGAGATGGACCGCTCGACGCAGATCCTCTCGGAGAACGTCCAGGGCGTGCAGGTGGTCCGGGCGTTCGGGCGCGAGCCGGAGGAAGAGAAACGGTACGACCATGCCAGCCACGGCGTCCTGAAGCGCTACATTCGCCTGGCCAGGAACTTCGCCGTCTATCAGCCGGCGGTGTTCTACCTTGGGCAGTTGGGCTTGCTGTCGGTGCTCGCGATAACTTCGTACCGAGCGCTGCAAGGGGCCATTGCTATCGGCGTGATCTATACGGTCTTCCGCTGGTCACGCATGCTGACGAGCAACATGCAGATGATCGCGCGGATGGTCGGAACGCTGGAGCACAGCCTCGTCTCGGCTGAACGCGTCTTCGAGATACTCGACGCCAAGACGGAGGTCGGGACGCCGGAGGAACCGGAACCAATGCCCGATGGTTGCGGGCACGTCGTTTTCGAGAATGTCAATTTCGGTTACGACGACCGGCCTGTCCTGAAGGATGTGAATCTGGACATTCCGGCGGGGACGAACGTGGCCCTGGTTGGCCCGACGGGTAGCGGTAAATCAACGCTGATTAAGTTGCTGCCGCGGTTTTACGATCCGCAGGAAGGACGAATCATCATTGACGGCGTGGACATCCGCACGGTCCAGACGGAGCGGCTTAGAGCGGAGATCGGTTTCGTCTTCCAGGATACGTTTCTGTTCTCTGCGAGCCTTGCCGAGAACATTGCCTTCGGCGTACCGGAGGCGGAGAAGCGGGCCATCGAAGACGTCGCGCGGCGCGCCGGCGTGGAGGAGTTTGCCGCGACGTTCGAGGACGGTTACGACACAGCCGTCGGTGAGCGCGGCATCAGTCTGTCCGGCGGGCAGCGACAGCGTGTTACGATCGCCCGGGCGCTGCTGGTCGATCCGCGGATCCTGATCCTGGACGACGCCACCGCCAGCGTGGACGCGACGACAGAACGAGCGATCCAGAACGGTCTGACCGAGGTAATGAAGGACCGCACGACGTTCGTCATCGCCCACCGCATCACGACGGTGAAGCTCGCCGACCTGGTGCTTGTGATGGACGAAGGGCGAATCGTGCAGCAGGGAACGCACGCCGAACTACTCGCCCAGGAGGGTCCCTACCGGGAATTTGTCCGGATGCAGTGGCAGTTGGGACTTGACGACGAGGAGGTGAATCAATGAGCCGGTTTGGTCATGTCGATCCGGATAACCCCACTCCGACGCGGCTGAGCCGTGGGGCGCTGCGCCGAATCCTTGGCTGGCTGAGGCCGTACCGGTGGGTCATCCTTATCAACGTCTGCCTGTCGCTGATCCTGACGGCTGCGGAACTGATGGTTCCGCTACTTCTGCAGTCGGCGATCGACGGCGTGATCAGGGCGACCAGGTCAATAACCGCCGCGGTAGGCGAGGCCGAGAGGGCCGCCATCTTCACCGGCGCGTGGCACGACATCGGGTTGCTGATCTGCGGATTCGTAGGTCTGTTTTTCCTGATGAGTGTGGTGCGGTATTTCGAGATTTATCGGACGACGGTGTACGCCCAGCGGTTCATGTACGGGATGCGGAAGCGGTTTTTCCGCCATCTGCATTGTCTTTCGCTGCGCTTCTACGACAAATGGAAGTCGGGGCAGTTGATCGCGCGGGGCACGGCGGACATGGACGCCCTCCAGGAAACGATTGCCTGGGCGCCGAGCCACATCATCTCCTCGATGTTCATGATCATCGGTGCATCCGCAGCCATGCTGTGGAAGGACCCGGTGCTGTTCTGCGCGGTATTCCCTATCCTTCCGGTGTTGTACCTGCTGACTCGCCGATTCCGCATCAAGGCGTCGGACGCCTGGCGGCAGGTTCGAGCCCAAACCGGTCAGCTAACGGCCAATGTCGCCGAGTCGATCGCCGGCGCACGGGTTATCCAGGCCTTCGCGCGGGAGCAGCGGAATTTTGAGGTTTTCGGAAACCTGACGGATCAGTTGTATGATACACGCATCGAAACGCAGCGCGTCCACGGGCGGTACATGATCGGCACGCGGTCGATATGGATGTGTGCACAGGTCGTCGTGATTCTCTTCGGCGCCTGGCGGATCACGGTAACGTCCGGTCTGCCCGAAGGTCAAGGTCGCGTAACGGCCGGAACGGTAGCGGCCTTCCTGGTCTATGTGGCGATGTTCTTCCGACCAATAGACATGCTGACGCACATCTACAGTCAACTGCTGCACTCGCTGGCGGCGGCGGATCGGGTCATCGAGGTGCTCGACACCAAACCGGAGATTGTGGACAGACCCGGCGCGGTCAGCCCGTCGGACTTCCAAGGCGATGTTACGTTCGACCATGTTACGTTCTCTTACATCGAAGGCACGCCGGTTCTTCACGATGTGTCTTTCGGCGTGCGCCCCGGCGAGGTGATCGCCCTGGTCGGCCCGACCGGGGCGGGGAAAACGACCGTCTGTCGCCTGATTGCCCGATTCTACGAGGCGCAGCAAGGAAATGTCCGCATCGACGACTGGGACATACGGGACATCGCCCAATCGTCGCTTCACAAGCGCATGGGTATCGTACTTCAGGAGAACTTCCTGTTCGCCGGAACGGTGATGGACAATATCCGCTACGGCCGGTCGGAGGCGACCGATGAAGGAGTTATTCAGTGCGCCAGGCAGATCGGCAGCCAGGCTGCCATCGAGGCGCTTCCGCAGGGATACGAAACCCAGGTCGGCGAGCGCGGCGGTTTGCTGTCGGCCGGGCAGAGACAACTCATCTGCTTCACCAGGGCGATGTTGGCAGGCCCGCGGATACTGATCCTTGACGAGGCGACCTCCAGCGTGGATACGCAGACGGAACTGAAAGTTCAGGAAGCGCTGCGCCGGTTGACGCAGCGCCGCACATGCTTCATCGTCGCGCACCGCCTGTCCACCGTCCGCAGCGCCGACCGCGTGCTGGTCATCGAGGATGGAAGGCTTACGGAAGAGGGCACACACCGGGATCTGCTGGCGGCAGGCGGACGATACGCGATGATGTACGAGGAGTTTATCCGGTCGGAGTGACGGACACGGATACCGGAGCGGAACCGGCGCATGACCCGGCGTCGGTGAGAGTGGCCTTGTCTATTGCGCCGGATTCGGATAACCTCCGTATCAGTTCGACTCTGCGGTCAGGCCCAAGGCCACCGTGGGGATTTAGTTCGGAAATCGGGAATAATACCACCGGCAATAAGGGCCTGTTGCCCAAGTGGCAAATTGACAGAAAACATGAACGTATGCCTTATTCGTCTCTACGGGACTGGTAATTTATTTGCCGTGTCGTCCCACCGCCGAGGTGGTGGGCTATTTTCGTAAGTCCCTACGGGACAAGAGGATGCAAGTTTTGGTCCCGTCAGGGACCATATGAAAACAGCCCAGCAATTTATTG
>DAOVLS010000166.1 GCA_030631125.1 Planctomycetales bacterium | reverse complement strand
CTGTGTGAATCTTTGCAGCGCTGAGGCAGTTGTTCGACCGGACGGACAGTTCCAGTTCGTGGATGGTCGCGTTGAGTTTCTTTTGTATTTCGGCGTCGAGTTCGGCTTCAGCGGCGGTTGCGCCGGTGTCGATGATCGCCTCGCCCACCTCGAAATACTGCACGAACGGGTTGAGGTGTTTTCGCATGATTTTGGCGGCCTCAACCATCGCCATCTCCGGCGTAACGGTTCCGTTTGTCCAGATTTCCATTATCAGCCGGTCGTAGTTTGTTCGTTGCCCGACGCGTGTGTCTTCGGTCGAGTATCGGACCCGCGTAACCGGAGAAAACGCCGCATCGACGTAGATTCGACCGATTTCCTGGTCGACGTCGGGGTCGATCATTTCCTCTGCCGGTACGAACCCGCGTCCGGTTTTCACGACCATTTCCATGTCGAACTCGACATTGTCGGTCAGCGTCGCCAGCACAAGATCGCCGTTGATAATCTCGATGGTAGGGTCGGCCTCGATCATGTCGGCGGTGATCGGTTCGGCTACGGCGCCGTGAACTACCACGACCTTCGGCTCGGCCGAGTGCGATTTGACAATCAGACTCTTGACGTTGAGTATGATGTCGGTGGTGTCTTCCAGCACACCGGGCATCGAGGAGAACTCGTGTTCGGCGCCGGTAATCTTGACGCTGACGACCGCTGCTCCTTCCAGTGATGACAGCAGAATTCTCCGGATGGAGTTTCCAACTGTCGTACCGAAGCCTCTTTCAAACGGCTCAATAATGAACCGTCCGTACGTGGGTGTAGAGACTTCCTGGTCCGGGACAACGCGTGTCGGTAATTCCAGGCCTCGCCATCGTGCTCGCATCGACTTTGGTCTCCGCAATAGTTAGTTTAAAGGTTCACCGGTTATCACACCGGCCCGTTATCTGCTGCACAACTCGACTATCAGGTTTTCTTCCACCGGGATCGTTACGTCGTCTCGGCTCGGCATCGCCAGAACGACCCCTTCCATTTTTGCCATGTCCAGGCTGAGCCAGTTCTGCACGTGCGGTTCGCCGATTTCTTCCAGTTGCTGCTTGATCATGCCCTTGGACTTCTCTGATGGCTTAATGGAAATTTTACTTCCGACTTTCACCAGGGCCGACGGGACATTCACCTTTCGGTCGTTGACGTACACGTGGCCGTGGTTGACGGTTTGCCTGGCCGCTGCACGCGACGGCGCAAAGCCGAGTTTGTAGACGACATTATCAAGTCGGCGCTCCAGCAGGCCCAGCAGGGCGGCGCCGGTGTTTGTCTTCTGCCTTTCGGCCATGCGGAAATACCGCATGAACTGCCTCTCGAAGATGCCGTAGTATCGTTTGACTTTCTGCTTTTCCCGTAGCCGGACGCCGTATTCGCTGCTGCGTCTCCTCCGCCAGGAGTGTGCTCCCGGCGGGAAATTCCGCCACTGCCTCTCAAGCGGACACTTGGCGGTTTCGCACCGTGCGCCCTTGAGCATCAGTTTGACGCCTTCGCGCCGGCAAAGTCTGCATGATGGCCCTGTGTAACGTCCCATCGTTAGTGTTTAACTCCTTGTAGTTATACTCTTCGTCTTTTCCTTGGTCTGCAACCGTTGTGAGGAATCGGGGTAACGTCCTCGATTGTCGTAATTTTCAGCCCCGCGCCCTGTAATGCGGTAACAGCGCCTTCCCGGCCTGAGCCGGGACCCTTGACCCGTACCTCGACTTCCGTTACGCCCATTTTCTTCGCCCGGTAAGCGGCGTTTTCCGCCGCTCGCTGGGCGGCAAAGGGCGTGCTCTTACGCGCGCCTTTGAATCCGACATTACCGGCAGAACACGAACAAAGCACGTTACCGTTCGGATCGGTAATCGTTACCTGTGTATTGTTGAACGTCGCCTTTACGTGCACAATCGCCCGTGCGCCGACTCGTTTTGTCTTTTTCCGCACAGCGGCCATTTATCTCATCTCCTTGACGGACTTCTTGCCCGCGACGGTTTTCTTCGGCCCCTTGCGCGTCCTGGCGTTTGTCTTGGTCCGCTGACCTCGCACGGGCAGACCTCGACGATGACGCAGGCCTCGATAGCAGCGGATGTCGCGCAGGCGGGCGATATTCTGCTGAACCTGCCGGCGAAGTTGACCTTCAATAACACAGTCGCTCTCCAGCACCGACGCTATCTTGCTGAGTTGCTCCTCCGAGAGTTCCCCCGCCTTCACTTGCGGGTCCAGTTCCGCCTTGCGACAAATATCCATCGCCAGAGTAGGCCCGATACCGTAGAGGTACCGCAGCGCGATCCTGACCGGTTTGTCGTTAGGAATATCTATACCAACAATTCGCGGCATTATTATACGTCCTCTTATCCTTGCTTCTGCTTGTGCTTGGGATTGGTGCAGATTACACGCACCACACCCTTCCGCCGGACGATCCGGCAGTGTTCACAGCGACGTTTTACCGAACTTTTGACCTTCATAATATCATCCAATCACAAACAGATTTTTGCCACGGAGGCACAGAAATCGCGGAGGCACTTTTTGCTTTCTTTTCTTCTTCTCAAAAATAACAACCTCTGTGTTCTCTGCGCCTGCCTGCCGGTAGGCAGGTCTCTGCGTCCCATTCTGTTTCAACTTCCGTCGGTCAATATTCGCACCCCGTCGGCGGTTATCGCCAGGGTATGCTCAAAATGGGCCGACGGTTTTCCGTCTCTTGTAACGACGGTCCACCCGTCCTTTTCAACCAGGACTCCAGGTCTGCCCATAGCCACCATTGGCTCGACCGCCAGTACCAGGCCTTCTTCCAACAATATATCGTGGTTCAACAAGTCCGGGCTGACGAAGTTCGGTACCTTCGGGTCTTCGTGCATCTCCCGACCTATACCGTGCCCGACAAACTCCCGCACGACAGAAAAGCCTTCGCTTTCTGTATATTCCTGCATCTTACGGGCAACCGCCGACCATCGCCCGCCTACTGTTGCGGATTCGACGGCAATTTGCAGCACCCGCTTTGTAACCGACACGAGTCGCCTGACATCCCGGCTTACTTCGCCGGCGACAAACGTCCTCGCCGCGTCGCCGCAGTACCCGCCGAGCCGACAGCCGTAATCAATACTGACTATGTCGCCGTCGCGGATAGCCCGCTCGGACGGTATTCCATGAACCACCTGCTCGTTAATCGACGCACAGATGGTTCCGGGAAACGGGCCGCCTTTGCCCGGAACGCCCTTAAAAAGTCCTTCAGCGCCCAAATCCCGCGTCAGCCGTTCGGCCTCTGCATCCAGCCGACCCGTCGTTACGCCCGGGGCGACCATTTCACCCAGGCGAGAGAGAACCTGATGGACGACATTACCGGCTTGCCGCATCAGTTCAATCTCGCGTGGAGATTTTAATCTGATCGCCACGCTATATATTTTCCTTTACTCCGGCGCGCTCTACAATCCCAGCGCTTCGGCGGCCTGTTCGGCCACTTCTTCCAGCGGCGCGCCGCCGTCGAGTCTGATTATCTTCCGCCCGTCGGCGGCGTAATATTCAATCACCGGCTCGGTCTGACTGCGATAGGCCGACAGACGCCGGCGGACCACCTCTTCGGTATCGTCGTCGCGCTGGACCAACTCGGTCTCGCAGGCGTCGCAAACACCCTCTTCGGCCGGCGGGATGTTCTTAACATGATACACCCTGCCGCAATCCGGGCAACTTCGCCTGCCCGTGATTCGATCCACCAGCAGCGATTCATCCGCCTCGATGAGAAGCACCGCTTCCAGCGCCAAGCCCAACTGCTCCAACTGCTTATCCAGCGCCTCGGCCTGGGCCACTGTCCTCGGAAAACCGTCCAGCAGCACGCCCTTGTCGGCGTCCTGTCTGGCGATCGCGCCGGCCATTATCTCCACGACGATCTCGTCGGGGACCAGTTCGCCGGCGTCCATATGACTTTTCAATTTCTCGCCGAGTTCACTGCCGGCGGCGCGTTCGGCGCGGAGGATGTCGCCGCTCGACAGGTGCACCATGTCGAACCGTTCGAGAAGGCGTTTCGCCTGTGTTCCTTTTCCCGCACCCGGCGGACCCATTATTACGACTCTCATCAGCCTCGCGCCCCCTTTATTCTTCCGCCGCCGCTGAGGAACCCGCCGTAGTTACGCATAATCAGTTCGGCCTCGATCCGCTGAACCACGTCCAGCGCCACAGAGACCATAATCAGCAATCCCGTCCCGCCGAGGTAGGCGGCGATGTTCGGGGGGATACCCATACCCGTACTTACAGCCTGCGGGATGACCGCAATTGCCGCCAGGAAACCTGCCCCACAGTAAGTTATCCGCTCCATGACACGCTCGAGGTAGTCGGCAGTGCGCTTACCGGGCCTGAGACCCGGAATGAACGAACCGTAATCACGCAACTGGTCGGACATGTCCTTGGGGCGGAACTGCACCGTCGTCCAGAAATAAGCAAAGAAGAATATCATTCCGACATAAACCAGTTGATAGACGAGGTTTCCCATATTGAACGCCTGGCCGAAGAACGCAGCGACGCTGCTGGCGGGCCAGCGCTGGGCAACCCACCGTGCTATGGCGTTGGGGAACATCATCAGCGAGGATGCGAAGATAATCGGCATGACCCCGCCGTGATTGACTCGCAGAGGCAGGTACTGCCTTTGCCCGCCATAGACCCTTCGGCCTCGGGTATGCTTGGCCTGCTGGATGGGGATTCGGCGCTGCGCCTGGGTGATGAGGATGGAACCGGCTACGACGAGGATAAATGCCCCAATAAGGAATACTATGCTGATCAGGCCGATATCGCTACCGGCGCCGGCAACCTTCAGCGATGTCCTCGAAACCAGTTCACGAATCGCCCACGGCATGCGGGCGACGATACCGGCCATGATTATCAGGCTGATACCGTTGCCGACGCCGTATTCGTCTATCTGCTCGCCCAGCCACATCAGGAAGATCGTCCCGGCCGTCAGGCCTAAAACGGCCATCAGGAACACGCTCGTCGAATCGACATAGTCGCGGTACAGGTTTGATCCCCCTGCCGGATTCATTATCAACTTGTAGATACCGATGGCCTGGATGATACACAGCCCGACCGTAGCGTAACGGGTGTATTCCTGTATCTTTTTTTGACCGGCCTGTCCTTCCTTCTGGAGTTTCTCCAGGGCGGGAACGACCGTTACCAGAAGTTGGAAGATGATGGAGGCGGAGATATAGGGCATAATGCCCAGTCCGAAGAGCGTGCATTTCTGGAGGTTTCCGCCGGTGAACATGGCGAAGTACTCCATCGCCTGCCCGAGCGGACCTTCAGCCTGACCTTGCATATACCGGCTGAGCAATTCCTGGTTCAGTCCCGGAAGGGGGATGTGGAATCCGACGCGATAAATGCACAGAAGCGCCAGTGTAAATGCTATTTTCTTCAGAAGGTCCGGGACGGAGAAGATATTCTCGAGCACCCTTTTGATTGCGGTCGGCGCAACGAACACAAAGTAGAACACCGCCAACATCGCCAGCGACGCAGCCACCTGGGTGATTGGCTTGGTAATTAAAGCGGACCTGAAACCACCCACCCACAGCGCACGCCAAAGGCCCCTTCCGCCCATTACCAGAAGGTATGCAGCCACCAGCGCGACTACCAAGCCCAGAACCTGTCTGAATCTTTTATAAGCCATTGTTTTTATATAAAGACGTTACTTATTACGACTTTGCGAGTTTGCGTTTCACGAAAGTTTTTCGACGCTTCCGCCGGCCTGGAGGATTTTCTCTTGGGCCGAGGCGGAGAACGCGTCCACCGCTACGGTCAGTTTCTTTTTCAGTTCACCTTTTCCGAGGATTTTCACCGGACCTCCGCCGGGACGAATCAGATGTTTGGCAGCGAGTGTTTCAGCGTCTGCG
>DAOVLS010000028.1 GCA_030631125.1 Planctomycetales bacterium | reverse complement strand
GCTGCGATCGCAGCCAGAGGTACGTCAGCAGCGGCGCCCGCAGCCCGCCCGGAGCGACCTGTAATAACACGGTTCGCGGGTTCTTGGCGATGCTCTCGTTTGAAGTAACGGTTGCGAGTTTCAGCCGGCGGCGCTGAGATTCGATGGGCTCGCTCAACATCGCCGCGCCGGTCAGGGCGGCTCCAGCCACTATCAGCATCACAAGTTGTATCAAACGTTCTCGTAGCACGATGTTAATCTCTAGTCTGTAACAGGTAATTTGATGGGTGGCACGGTCAAGTCGAAGACTTGGCCGTGGAGTCCATATCACGGCCAATCTTCCGCTGCGCTCCAGATTGACCGTGCCACCCACTCACAATCAGGTTACTCCTGCCAGTTCTCTGCGTCTGAAAATCAGCCATCCTACTGCCAGGGCCAATAACGTTCGCAGACCCATTCCCGTATTGAATTCCAGTCCTATTGTTTGCCAGAACCGGCTCGAATCGGTTCCGGCCTGTTTGAATGTTATCAGATATTCCCTTATCAGCGTTCGCGGCGGTATATATGTCCCATCTACCAGCGAATCGGTAGCCGAGGTAGCAGAGAATGTCGGAAGGGCGGCGAAAACGCCCTTGACGAGGTAATGGCTGAAGTATTCATAGACCGACGGGGCGGCGTCTCCAGGCAGTCGCGTCGCGTCAAAGAGGAAGCCGCTCATCATACTGATTACGAATATCATCATTACCGACAGGCACGCAATCGGGAACGACAGGAACACGCTGAACAGCACCGATGCGGCGGTAAGGAACATCAGCCTGAGCAATATCAACAGGCTCGCGCGAACGAGGTTGCCTTCGAATCCGGCGACGCGCTGGAGGACGGCGATTTCCTCCGGATCGACCTTTACGATCGTGCCGGGTTGGCGGTTGATGTAAAAGACGGTCAGCCGGCCTTCGGCGGTAACGGCGCGGGGATCGACCATGAAGGACGAGGTCGTCTTACTCGAATCGCTTCGTGGTATAAACTGCATAAATCCGGTTTGCGGATTTCCCACCTGCCAGGTGCTTTGCAGGATAGTCGCGCTCGATTTGAACGGGTTGAGTTTGTAGCGGACCTGAAGCAGCGCCCCGTCGGCCGGCGCAGGGGTCAGACCGGTGTAAGTCAGCCTTGTGGCCCTGCCGGGCCTGACTAATTTTGCTTCATCGACAATCTGCTCGCGCAAGGCGGACTCGATTTCCGCCATCGCTCTCCGGCGATCGTCAATGTTGCTGAAACGTTTTTCCGCCTCAGCCTTATCGGGGACTCTCTTTTGTATATGGTTGCGGATGAGATTATCTTTGCCCCTCTCTTCGATAAGTTTCTTCATCCTGTACTGAAAGAACCGGTCGATATTGAGCGGTTCGGGCAGGTATGTTGCGCGGGCGGTGAAGATTTCGTTTTCCACGCCGAGACGGTCGAAGTCAGGGGTTTTTTCTCGCACAAGCCCCGCTGCCTCCTTTTGCTCCATTTGGGTCGGTTGTTTGCGAATGTGCTGTGCGAGAAGGTAGATAGCGCCCATCGCCGCCGCCAGGAGCAGGATGTTCAGCATCACTACGCCGCACCATCGCCCCAGCACGTATTGCCACCTGGCCAGGGGCTTACTTGCGACGGTGAAGATGTACTTATGGCGGATGTCGCCGGTGATGATGCTGGTAGTCAGGAAGATCGTTATCAGGCACAGCAACAGTTGCGTCAGTGATGTGCTGTAGGCCAGGAATGTCTGGATGCGTCCCTTGAGCGTACCGTCGCCGGTCATTTTGAACCCGATGCCCAGAACGCACACCGCCAGGCCTATACTGAAGACGACGATAATCCTGGTGCGGATGCACTGGATAAAGGTTTCGCGAGTAACTGCCCAGATGTTGCGCATCGTCAGCGGTCCTCCGAGTCGCTGCGGTCGGTCAGTTCGTCAATTACGTTACGGTTAACACTCTCGTCCTTTTGTGGCGTTGGTCTGGGCAGCGGCGGGGGAGTCGCTTCAGGTTGGTCCGGTGCGGGTTTTGCACTTTCGTCCTCGCTCAGCAGTTCTGTGATGACGCCGCTGTCGGGTTTTGGCCGACTCGGCGGCGGGACCGGGGGCTGATCCGTCGAATCCGCTACCGGTTCGGGCCTGACGAGGAGTTCTTCGATTACCTTCCGCCCCATCTGGTCCGGGGCGGCGCGGAGGAATTCCGCCACTTCGCCCGTCTGGACCGCCTCTGCCGGCTGAAGCCGCTTCTGCGCCTGGCGGACAATGCGAAGAAAAAGGGCCTCGAGCTTGTCCTTCGGACTTTCGACCGATATGACCTGCTTGTCGGCCTGGGCGAGCACCCGGCGGACCGCGGCGCTGGTGGCGTCGTCAAGTCGCTCCGTAGTGATTTGCGTGAGGCTGGTTCGGTTGAGCAGGTCTTCCAATGTCCCTTCCGAGCGGAGTTCTCCGGCGAAGAGTATCCCGACGCGGTCGCAGACGTCTTCGGTATCGGCCAGCAGGTGCGACGAGAGGATGATGGTTTTTCCTCTGCGGCTCAATTCGGTGATAAGGTCTTTGAACTGTCTTGCGGCCAGCGGGTCCATTCCGCTGGTAGGCTCGTCGAGGATCAGGAGGTCCGGGTCGTTGATAAGCGCCTGGGCCATTCCGATTCGGCGCTGCATACCCTTGGAGTATTCTCCGAGCCGACGATATGCCGATCCCGTCAGCCCGACCATATCCAGGAGCATTCCGATTCGTCGTTTTCGTTCCCGCCGGGGTTGTCCGAAGAGCCGCCCGTAGTAGTCCAGCGTCTCGTTGGCGTCGAGGAAGGGGTACAGATACGATTCTTCCGGAAGGAATCCGATGCGAGCCTTTGTCCGCACGTCGGAGGGGCTTTTCCCGAAGACCGCCACCCGCCCTCGGGTCGGGTACAGCAGCGCCAGTATCATCTTCAGCGTGGTCGATTTGCCCGACCCGTTAGGCCCCAGCAGTCCATAGACTTCCCCCGCGCGGATGTTCAGGTCGAGGCCTCGCACGGCGGCGACCTTCTCGCGAAGCCAGAAGTCGCGGAAGACTTTCGTCAGGCCGACCGTGCGGACGACGATGTCGTTGTCTTTATCTGCGGACATATTTACCTTTTCCTGCTTTCCCGCCCGCCCGGCCCCGGCCTGGTCTTGAGCCTTTCGATGTCTCTTTGACGTCTGACCTCGGGGTCTTCGTTGATGCGGAGGACGGTCTTCTTTCCGGGCGTGATGTAGTATTTCATGACCGTTGGCGCTGTAAGGATTTCTTCTTTTTTTTCGGCCCATAATCGCTGGAGCATCAGATCGGGCGTGGCGAGGAACTTGTCGATGAGTTTTTCAAATCGCCCCGCCCGTGCTTCGACACGCTGGCGTATGGTGGCGCTGTATGATTTTGCCTCGTTGATGATGCGTGCGGCGCCCCCGCCGGTCTGATTTGACACCAGTAGTCGATTGATCTTTTGAAGTTCTTCGGCAGCGGCGATTTCAAGACCTTTTTCGCGCGCCTTGGCGTAACTCTGGAGCAGGCCGGTATCGCCCGGCTTGTCGTGGTCTCCCGTCAGTTTCTTGTAACTTCCCCCGGCGGCGGCGGAGAGCATTTCATTGGACAGACCTTTGGCCTTGTTTATCAGTTTGTCCCGCTCCGTGGCGGCGTTGCTTACGGCGTCAAATGCGGCAATTGCCGCCAGGGGCACGGTGCTGTCGGGGACCTCGATCCTTTCAATCCTGATGCCGCTATTAAATTTATTGAGACGCTGCTGGGCGATCTCTGCGACGGCGTCGGCAAAGTCCTTCTGACCGGTGGGATAGATCGATTCGACGGTGCGTGTGGCGGCGGCGCAGATGGCGGCGCTGCAAACGGCGGATCGCACAGCCTCATCGGCGCGACGGGTTTTGAGGACGCCTTCTTCATCGAGGTCCATTCCGGCGATGTTGTGGATTAATTGCATTACCGCCGACGGATCAGGACCGCCGGATTGAGAGGTTTTGGCTTTCTTTGCGGGAAAACTGTAGAAACAGGTCAGTTTCACGTGCACCAGTCCACGGTCGCCGGTCAGCAGCGAACCATCCCACCCGGGGCGGAGACCTCCTTGCGGCACCCGGCGGTCGCGGAGCGGTCTGAGGGCGTCTTCGGGCGTTTCGTGGATCCAGAAATCGTTGATATCCACCTTTTGCTGTCCCGTGGGGATTTTCATGACTCGCCCGATCGGTTCCGGCACGGACCATCTCAGCCCAGGCCCCAGCACGCGTGTGTCCACGAGCGTATGTTTGTCTATGTCGCCCTGAATCCGCCCCAAAAGCAGTTTGACGCCGCATTGGTTCGTGTCAATCTGCGTCAGACCGGTAAAGAAGAACAGTACCACCACGCCGATCATGAAGAATGACAGCAGGCGGAAACTCAACCGAAGGGCGTCGGCCAGGGATTTATTGGCAGTGTCCATTTTTTCTTCGTCGGCCTGTATCGGAGGGGCGGGAGCAGGCACGTCGAGAAGGTTGTCCGGCTCGTTTTGTATATTGTTGTCTTTCATGGTCTTGTGCCCGTCAATTTTCCTTGTCCGTCGTCGGTTTTGTGGTCGCCCCGTCGTGGAGCGGCGGTAGCGAGGGGCCGTTTCTGAAGAAATCTATGCTATGCTGCACGGACGGGTCGAGCAGGAAGATGGAGTTTTCCTTCATCGTTTCTCGCAGGAAGTCCAGTTCTCGCAGGAACATGGCGAACTGTTCGTGTCCCTTGAACTTTTCGTAGAATTCAGCGGCGGCGCGGTCGCCCTCGGCGCGGATGCTTTCGGCTTCGGCGCGAGCGAATTCGAGGATCTGGTCGCGGGCGGCTTCGGCCCGACTGCGAATGGCGTCGGCGGCGGCCTGACCGAGACCCTCGTAAGATTTGGCCACACGTTTACGCTCTTCCTGCATGTTCTCGATGACTATTTTCGTAACGCTATTGGGCAACCCAAGGCTCTTGATGCCCAGCGTTACCACTTCGATACCGTAGTCCTTGAACGCGTGCTCTCGAACCGACGGGAGTATCTCCTTCTCCTCAATATGGGGAATGAGCATCCTGGCCGGATCGGTATTGATGAAATCCTCCAGGCGGTGCTTTCCGACGACCTGCTTCTTGGTGTCGCGGACCATGCTGCGGATGCGCGCTTCAGCCTCGGCGATGGTGCTGATGCGGCGGATGAACAAATCGGCGTCTTTGATCCGCCATCCGCAAAAGACCGTTACGAGTACGTTCTGTTTGTCGGCGGTCTGTATCTGCTCGTGGGTGTCCTCGAAGATAAAGGTCCGCGCATCGTAGCGAACCATGCGCTGGAACGGCCAAGGCCACTTCAGACGCCACCCCGCGTCCTCGTGGCCGTAAATGGCGTTCTCGGCCTTACCGAAAGTCTTGACGATGACTATCTCATCGAACCCGACCTTGAAGAGGACGGTGTAACAAAGCATCCCCAGCACCACTATCAACAACAGAAAGACGACCCAACCGTGTTTTTTCATAATCCTACTCCTTGATTTCGACAATCAGTAAATCCCCGGTTCCTAGTTCTTTCCCAGGGGGATATCGCTCAGTCCGGGATTTTCTTCCAGATTCAGCCAGACCTCAATTTTGTCCCGGTCTATTCCCAGGATGTACTTGCGACGCTTCTGAAGACCTTCGGTCAGGACGTTGAGATATTTATCCAGCCGGTACAGTGACGGCGCCGCCTGCAATCCCAGCAGGTGCGCGCTGAAGGTTTTGGCCCTTGCCCGTTCGCGGAATTCCGTTTTCCATCTGTCCGCCCTCGCACGGGCGATGGTTACGGCGGCAGCGCCGCGGATGTCCTTGAACAATTTGTCAACCTCTTCGCGCGCATTGGCGACTTGGCGGGCAAGGTCGAATCCGCCGGGGTCGGACTGTATCTTCCCCAGCAGAGCCAGGTATTTTTTCTGGCGTTCCAGCAACTCCTGGGCGGCCGTTGACTCGTCGGGCTTGTGCCGACCCAACAGCATTTCGGTGTGGATTTGCTTTTCCAAATCGGCGATTTTGTTTCCGGCGCGATCAATCGCTTTCTTTACGGAGGCGCTCACGTCGCCGCCGCTCCGACGGGCATTTACCATGGTCTGTAGTTCCTGGAGGGTGCCGATAGCCTGGGCGAGTTTGAGGGCTTCGTCGGGATCGCCCGCCACATCGGCCAGAATCCAGTTGGCTTCGGACTGGGCCTGGTATCGATATTTGTCCTGCTGGCGTTCGGCGGCGATTACCCCCTCGAACGCCGGAGCCGCCTCCTTGGGCGGATGGCAACTCAGGAATTCCACGTGCACTATCTGCACGCCCAGGTCGAGTTTTTCGGCTGCGTCGGCGATGCGGGTCTTAAGGTCGTTCGCCGCCTTGGCCCGACCGAAACTCAAGATACCCTGAGGGCGGGACTTCCCCTGGTCGGCAGGCAGCGGTTCATCCAGCGTGGCGGAGGCTGCATAACTGATCATCTCGCGGTAAGCGATCGCCTCCAGCAACTTAGGCGCGTCACTGAAAGTGTAGCCGAACCTGTATATGTCATCGTCCTTATCCCCGATGCGGTAATAGACCGAGACGACCATCTTGATGATGCTGACGGACGGGGCCTTTTCGTGGCGGCGTTTGCCCTCGCCGGGCGGGATGGCAACCAGCGTATCGAGTTCGGCTCGCGTCCCGTGCTCTTCTGTCCAGAGATAGATCCTCTTTTTGTTGACAAACTCTTCGGTTCGTTCTTCGCCTACGCCGAGGGTAATCTGGTGTACCCGGTCGGTTTCAAACTTCCGGGCGGTGTCGATGGGCCAGGGCCAGATGAGGTACGGACAACGCCGGGGCTTCAGCACACGTTGCGGATAACGCTTGCCCCAGTGCAGAACGACGTACTGCTGGCCTTCCTCCACGACCACCACCGATGTCATCAGCCAGACGATTACCGCACCGGTCAGCAGCAGCGGAACGAGCGTTCGCTGGAGCAGTTTATAGAACCACGTTCCGGAGACCTCGAAACCGAACTGGTAGTTCAGCGCCTCGGCGATGGAGTGCCCGATGCTTTCAGGGCTGGCGATAAGGTTCAGCAGTCGGCTGTCGTAACTGTAGCGGACTTCGCCGTCGGGTAGTCGCGGACGATACAGGTCCAGGACGAAATTCAGCACCATTTCAGCGCCGATGATAATTGTGAAAACGGGCAGGACATACGCGATCGCCACGCCGAAGACGGGCCAATCGTAGTTTTCCGCCGCCAGTGCGCCGGCCAGGAGGACAAAGGCCAATGAATTGGTGAACAGATAAGACCCCGGTGCTCGCAGCATTCGCCACGAAGAGGTCTTTGCCATACCGACGGCGTATCGGCTGACCAGAAAGGCTGCGAACGCTCCGCCGATGGCGAAAAACATAGCCGCCGGTTTTCCGGGCGTCGGCGGACCGGAATCGACGCTGCTGATCCACCGCAGCAGAAAGATGCCGACGACGGCGTGACATCCGGCAAAGACCAGCGTAAAGGCCGGCACCATGTACCGCCGCATCCATTTCAGGCGATTGGCGGCGGGGCGAGTTTCGCCTTCCTCATCCTTGAAGATGCTCTCGGCCTGTCCAGGCCTGCGGGCGAGTTGCTGGATTTCGTCGGCCTCACGTTGCTGGAGCCATTGACAGTAAAACATCAGCAGCGTTATCACCCACAGAGGAAGAGGCAGGATTACCAGCCAAAGCACCGCCTGCGCCGCAGGCGAACCCGTCGCACGCAAAAGTAACGCCGCCAGCAACGTCAACGCCAGTTGCACCACCAGGGCGAAAATCGCCACTCGTTGTCCACGCTTACTTGCCTGCATAAAATACTCCTGTCCACGAATTACACGAATCAAAACGAATTCCACGAATTACACAAATTGAAACGAATTACACAAATAGAAACAGATTCCATAAATTATTATTTGTCTTTCCGAAGAAACATTTGTGTAATTTGTGTCGTATTAGTAATTCGTGTAATTCGTTTTGATTCGTGTAATTCGTGGAACAATGATACGTTTGTTTGCAATAGCCCGAAACGCCTTCATCGAAGCCATTCGCCAGCCGGTTTATGGCGTCCTGATCCTCGTGGCCTTCGCGGTGCTCGTGCTGGACCTTCCTCTTTCGGCCTACACGATGGGCACCGGCCTGGCCGACTATCAGAAGACCGATCAGCAGATGATGGTCAACCTCGGCCTCTCGACGCTGCTGCTTTCGGGCCTGCTGATCGCCGCCTTCAGCGCTTCGGGCGTCCTCAGCCGGGAAATCGAAGATAAAACCATCCTGACAGTCGTTTCCAAACCCGTGCCCAGGCTTATGGTCGTACTGGGCAAGTTTGCCGGCGTGGCAGCGGCGCTGGTTGTTGCGTACTGGCTCTGCTCGCTGGTATTCCTTATGACCGTCCGGCACAAGGTGATGCCGACGGCGTCGGACCCTTACGACTTTCCCGTTATCGTCCTGGGATGCTCTGCCTTTGTCCTGGCGATTGCCGCGGCGCTGTTTTGTAATTATTTCTTCGGCTGGAACTTCGCGTCCGCCGCCGTGGGCCTCGGCGTAATCCTGCTTTCGCTGGCGATGGGAATCATCGCGTTCATCGGCAAGGGCTGGAAGGTCGTCCCATTCGGGCAGGACATATCGCCCGACATTCTGGTGGCGTTGGTGCTGACGTTGTTCGGCGTTCTGGTTTTCGTGGCGATAGCGGTGGCCGCCAGTACGCGCCTGGGACAGGTGATGACGCTGCTGGTGTGTTTCGGGTTTTTCTTTCTCGGCTCGACGAGCCATTACTTTTTCGGCAGATTCGCCGGCGAAAGTTTCGCGGCGAAGGCTGCTTACCTGCTGTGTCCGAACCTGACGTTCTTTTACGTCATGGACGCCCTGGTAGCCGAGAGGCCCGTCCCGATCAGTTACATGGGACTGACTGCCGCTTATGCCGCATGCCAGGTCGCCGCCATTTTGGCTATCGGTATGGCCTTGTTCCAACGACGTGAGTTGGTCGCCCAGACCGGCGCAGGCGCAACGGCTGGGCCGCTGTCGGTATCGATCCTGGCCTGGACCGGCAGAGCGGGGGCGATCGGGGCCGGGATTTTCGCACTGACTTTTCCCGGCGGATTCGCCTCGACAATCGCGGTTATCGTAGCGGTCGGGCTGGTCGTAACTGCTGTCGCAGGATGGGTGTTCTGGGGCTGGTTCGGGCGAGGCGTCAAGTGGACGTATTTTCTCGTGCTTGTCGTGGCCGTAGTTGGTCTGGGTTTCACGCTTGCCGGACTGACAGGAGTATGGAGATTGCCTGCGGACTACGATGGATTGCTCGTAGCCGGGACAATTGCCGGTGGATGTACCATGCTGATCCTGTTGTTGCCAAGAACGAGACATCATTTTGGTATTCTCCGCAAATCCGGTAATCGGTAGCACCCACAAGCTCCGCTTCGCTACGCTTGAAGGTGCCACCCGTCGTAATCAGTAGTTCACGGTTTTGTTACCAATTACCAATTACCAATTACTATTACGTTACCGGCACCGGTTCCACTCTCGGGGCGGGTTGTTCCTTTTCCGTCGGCTTATGCAATTCTTCACCGAATCGCACCAGGCGGGCGCTGTTGAAGATAACCGCGCAGGCGGCTACGAAGTGGAACACCGCGCCCATGATTGGCTTTATCAATCCCATCGCGCTGAAAATCTCCAGCACGATTATGAAGCAGATTCCCAGCAGGAGGTTTTGGTGAATCACGCTCATTGTCCGCCGCGACAGGCGGATAAGGAACGGTAACCGTTCCAGATTGTTGTTCATCAGGGCGATGCTGGCGGAATTAATGGCTACGTCCGACCCTGCCGCTCCCATCGCCACGGACAGGTCGCCCGCTGCCAGCGCGGGTGCGTCGTTGACGCCGTCGCCGACGACCGCGACGGTGTGCTTCTGGGCCTTCAGGGCTGCGACGAGTTCCAGTTTGTCGGCGGGCAGGACCTCGGCCTGTACCTCGGTACATCCCATTTCCCGCGCGACCCGGCGGGCCACAGACCACTGGTCGCCCGTTACCATCACAAGTTCGCCGATGCCCATTTGGCGGAGTTCTTCGAGCGCCTGGCGGGCTTCGGGGCGCGTGCGGTCTTCCAGACCGACCCAGCCCAGCAACACCCCGGCGCGGGCTACGTAGAGCGTCGAAAGCCCTTCAGGCTCGGACATTGTCGCATCGGACATCACCGACATGTCCACGCCGTGTTCGAGAAGCCAGGTCTTTCGCCCGACGAGGATTTCCTGGTCGGCGACCTTGCCGCTGACGCCCTTACCGGCGAATTCCTCGAATTCGACAGGTTCGACGGGTGTGATTCTCGCCTTCTGCGAGATCTTCACGATTGCCTGCGCCACGGGGTGTTTCGACATCTGCTCGAGGGCCGACGCCGTTTTGAGCAGTTCTTCGCCGTCGATGCCAGGAACAGGCTGGAGGCGGGTAACTGCCAGTTCGCCCGTCGTCAGCGTTCCGGTCTTATCGAAAATAATGGCTGTGATGTTCCTGGCAAATTCCAGCGTGGAGACGTCCTTGATTAGAATCCCCAGCCTGGCGGCGCATGACAGTGCGGCGACCATTGCCGTCGGGACCGCAAGAATCAGCGCGCACGGGCAGGCGACAATAAGCATTGTAATGGCCCGTTCGACCCCGCCGCTGTTGCGGGTGAAGAACAGCACTATTCCGGTGATCATAATGATTGTCGGCGTGTACCATCCGGCATAGCGGTCGATAAGCCTCATGATGGGCGTCCGCGTCCGTTGGGCCTGAAGGATGAGGTGGCGGACCTTTCCGAGCGTGGTGTCGTCGCCGGCGCGCGTTACCTTCACGTCGACGACGCCGGCCTGGTTGCTCGTGCCGCTGAAGACCTCGTCTCCGAGGGCCTTATCTACCGGAAGGGACTCGCCGGTAATATTCGCCTGGTTGACCGACGTTTGCCCGGAGACGATTATCCCGTCGGCGGGGATGTTATCGCCGGGGCGGACGCGAACGATGTCGCCGGTTGTCAGGGCCGTCGGATTGAGAAGTTCCTCGGTGCCGTCGTCTCTGATGCGGTGGGCTTTGGTGGGTGAGATGCGGATGAGCGATTCGATACTGGCCTTTGCGCCCAGTGCGGTTCGCGTCTCCACCAGGTTCGCCAGCAGCAGGAAGAAGGCAACGACCCCGGCGGTTTGGTAATCCGCAGCCGTCAGTGCTGCGATGACCGCCAGTGCGACCAGTTCGTCCATGTGGGCCTGACGCCGAAGAATGCCCTTAATCGCGTGGACAATGATGGGAAACCCCAGCAGCATCGCCCCGGCCAGCGCCGGGAAGTCGGCGAAGACATTCCACTCCCGCCCGCCGCTGGTGAAGGTTACACGCGAAAAAATCGGGATCAGCGGCACTATGTACGAACAAAGCACCAGCACGCCGCCCAGGAGTATCCCTACGATAAGTACGCTTGCACGGACGGTCTGTGCCTCGACCGAGTCCTTCAGAATGTCGTGAGCCATATAATTCTCCGCTTTCGCCCGAAAAACCGGTTGTCATTGGTACGCCGCTGTTACACCGACGGTTCTGCTAATTTGGGATTAATTCAGAAGGCGGGACGCTATCCTCATCGCTCGAATGATGCTACGCCTTCTTTTCCGGTGGGATTAGAGGTTCCACCATAGCGATAAGCGCCGGTATGTCTTTTTGGACAATATCCCAGATGATATCCAGGTCCAGGCGAAAATATTCGTGAACGATCCTGTGCCTTAGCCCGACGATATCGCGCCAGGGAATCTCTTGATGGGTAGTTTTGTATTCGTGGGACACCGTTCGGGCGGCCTCGCCAATAATCTCCAGTTTCATACACAGGGCGCTTTGGAGCTTTCCGTCGGACATAAATTCCTCGCGAGAGGCGCCGGCGACAAACTTCTGGACGTCGTTACAGGCCAGGAGAATGTCCAATAGTCTGGCATCATCTTTCCGCATGAATCAGCTCCATGTGTTTGAGGATGTGGTTACGCCGGATATAGTTCGGACTGCTTTCGACAGACTGCCTTGTTACAAAGTCAACCTCGCGCCCGAAAATATCCTTTAATTCGTCTTCCATGCGGCACAGGTCGAACAGGCCCCAGTGCGTGCCCTCGGCGAAGACCACCAGGACATCCACGTCGCTGTCGGGGCTGAAGTCGTCCCGCAGGACCGACCCGAACAGGGAAAATTCCGTTATCTTCCACTTCCGGCAGAAGCGAGCGATCTGTTCTTTGTCGATTTCAATGCCGACCGTCATGGTATATCCCTCTTTCGGCAATGATTATTACCGAAACGCCGTCCTGCCGCCAGTGCAATTCCGGTTACCGGCTGCTGTTGTCCCGCTCTTTACCGATTTTCTTCAGCGCCTCGGCGGCGGCTTGGCGAACGTCTTTGTTCTTGTCCTTCAGCGCTTCAGTAAGCGCAGGAACAGCCGCCTTCGCCGCCGGGCCTATCTTGCCCAACGCCCAGGCGGTCAATTGCCGCACACTAGGGGCCTTGTCTTTCAAAGCGTGAATGAGTGCGGGTATGGCTTCCTTGGCTCTCGGACCAATTCGCCCCAAGGCCAAAGCGCCTGATTCCCGCACGTACCTATCTTCATCGGTCAGCGCTTTGGTAAGGACGGAAACCGTCTCCTTGGCCTCCGGCACGATTCCCGCCAAAGCATCGACGGCTGAACTCCGTACACCACAGTAGTCATCTTTGAAGGCATTGAGGAGGGCGGGAACGGCATCTTTGGCCTCCGGCCCGATTGCCCCCAGCGCCCAGGCCGCACGACATCGCATCTGCCTGTCGCGGTCTTTCAAGGCTTGGATGAGGGAAGGGACAGCCGATAGGCCAAGTGCGACAAGGTTATCTTCTATCTCGTCGTAATTCCGGCGTTCTTTCATAACCCCCAGATCGATCAGCCATTGCGTTACTGTGCCCGGTTCTTTGTCGAGGCTGCGCCACTCGGCCACCAGTTGCCGGGCCTGGTATTCCGGTGTGGTGGTGCGCCACCAATACAGACCCGCAAACACCACCGCCGCCAGGACAACTGCGGCTAGAACCATCCATTTTTTGCGAATTTTCATAACTGTCCTGATTGTAAGGGGTAGGCTGGGCCGGAGCGAAGCGGAGTCCCACCTTTTTTTTTAAAAGGGCGTAGAAAAAAAGGTGGGACTCCGCTTCGCTCCGGCCCAGCCTACCCACATAATCAAGCCTTCATTTTTTCGAGATTGTTTCCAGGATTCGGAGGTAACTCATATAGCGTCGCTGTGGGATTTTTCCGGCTTCGGCTGCGGCTTGGACGGCGCAGTCCGGTTCGTGAGTGTGCGTGCAGTTGTTGAATTTGCACTGCGGTGCGAACTCGGTAAGTTCCGGGAAATACCAGGTCAACTCGGCGGCGTCCATTTCGACGGCCAATTCGCGCACGCCGGGCGTATCGACCAGCATTCCGCCACGTGGCAGTTCGTGCAGCGT
>DAOVLS010000105.1 GCA_030631125.1 Planctomycetales bacterium | reverse complement strand
CTTTATCTTTCAATGCCTCGTGGGCATACATCAGTTCCTTGGTCCAGAACTCAGGTGCACTGGCGACTTCGTCAAGTCGAAGCAGGCACGCCTCGTAACTCTTGAGGCAGACATCAACCAAGTCCGGACACCTGCCGGCCTTTATCAATTGCCCCAGCGCCCCGACGAACCTTGCCGTGCAGGAACTGGACTCGGCCCCGGAATAAGGGTCAATTACCGCTCCGCTTTCATCCTGCCACGGTACGGCGGCCCGTACAATCCGTTCAGCCAGGTCGAGATAGAATGTCCTGTCAATGCCGCTCTGATCAGGTTTCGGGCTTGTCTCAATTTCGCGGCGCACCCGCTGCCATTTGCCTTCCAGGGGATATTCGCCTAATCGTTTCATGCACGCAGTCCTCGAAAAATGATTTATCCATAAACAGGGATAATCCTTCCCGCGACAGTCTCCGGTTGGTTCTTATCGGTACAGTTTATCAGCCATTACCTTGCCGTATTCCCTGGCGGTTCTGAAGAGCGCCCACATGTTTTCTTCCGGGGTGTCTTCAGTGATGGAATCTGACGTGCCTAAAATGAACCTGCCGGTTGGTCCCAGAATCTCCATCAGGTCTCTGACATCCGATTCTATTTCTTCAGGTTTGCCGAAACGAATCTTGACCGTATCAATACCGCCGTTGAAACACGCTTTGCCACCGTAGTTTTCCGCAAGCCATCTGAAATCGAGATCGCCTCCGGGCGGCGGAGTAAGGGTCTGAATAATGTCAGCGCCGCTCTCGATAACATACCCAATACTGTGGGCTAGTTTGCCGTCGTCATAGAAGAACATCTTAGCACCGTAACTGTGAATGAGATCGGCGCGCTTTTTAAGCAGCGGAGCGACCCTGGTCCGGTAAAACTCCGGGGACCAGCCGACACTCAGCGAAAAGTTGAACCACGCATTGGAAATGATCTTCCAGCCGGCCTCCAGGATAATCTTCATTAGCTCCATGTGCCACTCGTCAACAATCTGCAACGTCCTGTCAAACATCCGGGGGTTGTCGATTGAGGCGATCAGTGCGTTGGTTACCCCCAGCGCATCGACGACCAGATTGTCAACGCCGATCATGGGGCGAAAGGCGACCAGTCCGGCATCGCCGATCTCGTCTTGAAGCCTGCGGACACTGTCGAATTTGTTCCGAACGAGGGCGGGTTCAGGCAGCAGGTACGGCAGCAGTTCGACGTCGTCGGACGTTTTAATAAGTGGTTCCAGCCAATGATGGTTTGGAGAGATATCGTACTCGCCGCCGGGGTCCGCCTGGACTATTATGTCCCGGAGTGTTCCTGCCTGCGTTCTGAACGCTCGGGTTACCACGGTCTTTTTACCTTCTCTCCTGGTGGTGATGTTGATTTCCACGTCAGGCAGCAGCGGTTTCACCGTTTCGCAGTAAGTATCATCAAGCGGCGTCGGCAGCCCACCCTCTCCGAATATAAACAAATCAAAATCAAACTTCCCGGCGAGTTCCGACTTGGAGAGGCCCTTCCACTTCGCATACCGCCATATTCTCGGCGAGACGGGTATCATATCCACCGGTTTGCCTTCGATCGCCGCCAATAACCTTTCCCGTGAACGCATCTTTGCCATAGCCGTATCCCTTCAAGGGCGTTTGTGTTTTATAGCACCAGCATACAGCCTCTCCATGCGACAGTCTTTAGCCAAAATGACAACTGTTTGCACAATATTACTTTTTATGGAATGTTTTTATTTTCACCATCAATCCGCCAGGTGTGGACGCAGGAGCGAATCTGCGGCAGTTGAGAGATTCCCGGGAAGCCGTGAGTTTCGCGGTGCTGTCGAGTGTGGCCAAAACCGGTTAAAACACAGCCCTGGCGTTCCGATGAATCCAGGCTTCCCTTACCGTCGCACGTCGGCGGCGATGAGAGGATCGACCTTGGTCCGGGAATGCCGGGGGGTGGATGCCTGATACTGCCGTCGGAACTGATACCGGGTCGGTGCGTCCAGGTCGCTCAACGCCACGAAGCGGTCCCGCCCCAGTTGCTTGGCGCGCAGCAGCGCCTGGTCGGCGAGGTACACAAGCATGTGCGGGTCGGTAATCTCGGCGTCTTCGGGGTAACTGGCCAAACCGATTGACGTGGTAACGTGGATGGTCTGTCCGAAGACGATGAATTTCCGCCGGTTGACTTCCTGGCGAATCCGCTGGGCGAATTGGCGCGCCTGGTCCCTGCCGGCATCGGGCAGGATGATGCTGAACTCTTCCCCGCCGGTGCGGGCGACAACGTCCGAATCGCGGACCGTCCGTTCGAGGATAACGGCGAATTCCTTCAGGACGTAGTCGCCGCTGGGATGGCCGTACATATCGTTAACGATCTTGAAATGGTCCAGGTCCAGCGCCAGCAGCGACAGCCGGCGGTTATATCGGCGGGTGATCCTGAACTCGTTTTCGAGGAAAGAGTCGAAGTGGCGGATGTTTTGCAGGTGCGTAAGCGGATCGGTCGTGCTCAGTGTCAGCAGGTGAGCGTTGTCCCTGCGGAGTTGCTTCATCAGCGCCCGCTCGCGCTGCAGCGACGCCGACAACGCTTCTTTCGATACGTACAGTTCGTCGTTCAGGGCCTTGCCTCGCGCCAGCGCACGGAGGCGGGCGTCCAGTTCCGCCGGTGAAATGTCGTCGCCCGCGATGTCGTCCGCCCCTGCATTGAGGAAACGGCAGCTGGTCTGCTCGTCCAACCGGAAGTTAAGAACAATCACCGGTAGATAAGACACCCCCGACTCAACGCGTAACATCGCGGGCAGGTCGGTCGCGTCCGCCGAGCAGTCGCTGACGTGCAGAATTACTACGTCCACCCCGCCGCCGCAGACCGCCGACGATGCTTCAGCCGGAGTCGCGGCCCGCGCCGTCCGCCAACCGGATAACGCCAGTTGATCGCACAGCCGGGCAGAACGCTCGCCGTCGGCGCCCATGACCATAATCAGGCCGGTGTTGTCCAAAAGTAACTCACTCCTTTCAGCCTCCTCGGGCCAGAACGTAACACGGGCGCCTCACCAGTGAACCCACGGCCGAGACAACCGTGCCACTTTGTATAAATTCCTTCCGCCGCAAATTGATCTTCCGATAGCAATCTACGATACAATCGCCGGTCAAAGCCAATTCGAGCGGGAAAGAAATGTTGTCGGGGTAAGAGGTTTTATAAACAGCGGTTACATCTTCGAAACAATCGTTACGCCGACGCTGATTGCCGCCAGGAGCCAAATGGCCAGTTTGACCCGCCGGACGCCGCGGTCCACCACCGAGCGGTCTGCGCCGGAGCGAAGCAACTCCTTTAGATATTCCAGCCGGTGCGAAATTGAACCATGGCGGAAGTTCTTCCGGGACGGGCTGATACCGTTAAGCCGACCCACTTTCAACAGGGCGTCGTTGAAGCGGGTCACTCCCTCGGCGGTCAGTTCGGCGTTCGCATCGCCCGCCGCCGTCGCTGCGGCGAAGACGTCCGCCTGACGCTCGAATCGCCGGCTCAACATTCCGAAAAGCCACAACCACAATACGCCTGTCGCCGACATGGCGAGCAGTTCGGCCACCGGCGACGAAATATCCATCCGCGCCGCCGACAGTTCCGCCACCGAACCGATCAGCAGAATCAGACCCATCGAAAATAAAACCATATACGTAATGTGGCGATGCACGACGTGCCCGGCCTCATGGGCGAAGATGGCCGCAACGGCGTTTTCGTCAAAATGCTCCAGCATCGCATCGCTCAGCAGGACGTACCGCACGGGCCTGGTTGCGCCCAGCACGGCGGCGTTGACTATCATCCCGCCGGTGTTCCAGACGAGAATATTGCGACAGGTGAAACCGGCCTGCCTGCTCATCTGTTCCAGCCGGCTGCGGAGAGGTCCTGCCGGTAGCGGACTCGTCCGCCAGATACGCACGATAATCGCAGGGGCAGATACGAAAATCGCTCCGAGCGCGAACAGACCGCCGGTCACCGCGACCGTCTGGCCGAGCACAGGCTCGGCCAGGTACAAAACATCAAGCACCAGGACGATCAGCCCGACCGGAACAGCCAGAAAGAGCAGATTGTGGCGGATGTTGAATCCCAGGAACTGCCCGCGCGTCCAGACGGGCGGGGACGTCCCGCCGGACATCGCCATTACCTGACTATTCCGCTGACGAAGCGCCCGATCCAGCGGATACATCGCCAACCAGTACGCCAGAAGCGCCGCGATGAAAGGCGCCACCGCCAAGACTTTGCCCAGCAGGGGAACGTACTCCAGCCCCAGCGTCCGCACGATCAAATTCACCCCGCCGGCAGTCAGCAGCACGCCCAGACCGACGATTAGATAAATCTGCACCGCCGCCGTCAGCGCCATAGGCCATCGGCCAAGGTCACCGTTGCCCCGCATCAATCGCCGCAGACCCAAAGACGCGCTGCCGCGAGCCATGGCATAGGTCAATGCTACGTAGCAAACCACACCCGCCACCACCGCCCACCAAGGCCCGGCAGCGTCAGGGACAGGCAGCCCCATCAGCGACATCGCCACTATAAATCCCGCTATTACAACTATATGCATAATTGAACCTTCAACGCCGAAACTTTCTCAGCCGCGGCCTGCTATGGGGTAACACCTATCAACTCAGGCACTCCTTCCAGAAATCCTATTCGTATCTTCCGCAGGCCGTCCTCGATCTTACTAATCATCTCAAGAAGGTCTCCTTCTTCAGCCCTGAAGGACTCGATACTATCCAATGCCTTATCAGCGTCCCTTGCCTCCGACCTGGTGACACTTAATCGCTCTTTCAAATCCATCACTCGCAGAATAGCATCAGCAGTGGCCTGCCCAAGATTTTGCCCGGTTGCCTCTATCTGGAGTTCCGTCACTTCTTTCCGCCGTGCCTTGATTTCCCCTTCCAGGGAGGTGGTTACCGATTTCTTGTCGCTGCCGGCTGGGAGGGCTTGCAGGCCTACCTTGACTTCGACCAGCCGCATCCTTAAGGCACGAATGATCGGATCGGTTTCCACCGCCAGGCGGACATCGGGACTGTCGGCAAGCGAACCGTCTTTCTGCATTTCCTTATGGACCTTCATGGCGGATTCGGTCCAGCTTCTTGCATCCTCGGCTTCAAGGATTTCCCTGGCAAGCATTTCCAATTTGCCTGAAAGCGACCTCTGTTTTTCCTGCATCATTGCCATCGAAGAGGTTCTATGGGCTGCCGCCAGTTGACGACGGATGGCGCTAAGCCGCTTTTGCAGAGAATTTTGCTCGGTAGTGAAGCGTTCAATCGTTTTCCCGGACACGTTGGCATTCAATTTGTGAACTAATCGGATGTAACTATTCGCGGCGGCTAGAGCCAGTTCCCGCGCCTGCTGGTTGTTCTTGCAGCCGCGGACGTCAATGGCCACCATCTTTCCAGTAAGCCGACGAACAATCAGACAACGTTGCAGGTCTTTGAGCGATTTGGTTTGAAGATCTTTCGGTAATTTAACGGCCCCTGATTTCCCCGCCCCCTGCTCGCTTTTGAGGTTGAGCAGCGCGGGCATCAATACGGAACATTCGGACGGAACACCTGTCAGGAATGCCGTTGCCTGCGTACCCCTGGCAGGCCCTTTGGGAGAAACCTTGACCCTGGATGAACCCGGCTGCGCCGTCAGGACGAACTGCACCGCAGACCCGGCCAGGATTAATAGCAGGACCGTCCAGAGAATTGCCATCGTTTTCCAGAACATGCCTTGCTCCTTCCAATAATTTGCCGTTTATAGATTGCCTTGATATTTCACCGGGTCTTTTGCTCCTGCTTCGGCGAAGCCGGCGAGGCGGATTCGGCAGGCGTCGCATCGGCCGCAGGCGGCCCCGTCGGCGGCGGGGTCGTAGCAACTGTGCGTCAGTGAATAATCCACGCCCAACGCCAAACCCGTTCGGATTATCTGGCCCTTGCTCATCTCCAGCAGCGGCGCGCGGATGCGAAACTCGTCTTTGCCTTCGACGGCGGCGGCAGTGGCGAGATTCGCCATTACCTCAAATGCCCGGATAAACTCGCCGCGACAATCAGGATAGCCGCTGTAATCCACCGCGTTGACGCCGATGAAAATATCGAACGCCCCAATAACCTCGGCATACCCCAACGCGACCGAAAGGAAAATCGTGTTGCGAGCAGGAACGTAGGTGATGGGTATTTTTGATTTTTGATTTTTGATTTTTGATTGCAACGAGGCATTATCTTTGGGAACTTCGATATTGTCCGTCAGGGCGCTGTGGCCGAAACCTGCTTCGGCGGACAGGTCGAGTTTCACGATTCGATGTTCGACGGCCCCGATCGCCTCGGCGATTCGACCGGCCGCTGCCAGTTCAAACCGGTGTCTCTGACCGTAATCAAACGAAAGCGCATGGCAGGCGAATCCCTCTCGCCGGGCCAAGGCTAAAGTCGTGGCTGAGTCCAACCCGCCCGAAAGCAGCACCACAGCAGGTTTTTCATTCGCGTCCGACATCATCTACACGTTACACGCCTTTATCTTTTCCCGCAATCTTTGTAACCTGTTCCTGTCATTTCCGGCAGATTCGCTTCGCTTATCTGCCGGCTTTTGAGATGGACAATGGGAAACCTGCCATGAAAGACATTGAAACATTCGACAATCCGCATCCACAGCGCGATTACGTCATCAAGCACGTCGCGCCGGAGTTCACGTCCGTCTGTCCCAAAACTCACCAGCCGGACTTCGGCGCCATCGAGATCGAATACGTCGCCGACAAACTCTGCATCGAGTTGAAAAGTCTGAAGTTCTACCTTCAGTCCTACCGCGACGTGGGCGTCTTCTACGAGGACGTGATCAATCGCATCCTGGACGACCTCGTGGCCGCCTGCGGTCCCAGGCGGATGAAGGTTACAGGCGAGTTCACGCCGCGCGGCGGTATTCACAGCATCATCTCGGTAGAATATAACAAGAACGGTGAATCGAAATGAACGAGGAATGGAAAATCGACGTCTCGCCTCGCCTTCGGCGTCTGCCGCCGTATCTGTTTGGTCGGCTTAATGCGTTGCGTCATGCCAAGCGGGTCGCCGGCGTGGACATTATCGACCTTGGAATGGGTAATCCCGCCGATCCGCCGCCTAAGCAGGTTATCGAGAAACTTTGCGAGGCAGCCGGTAATCCGCGCAGCCATGGGTACAGCGCCTCGATCGGCATTCCCAATCTCCGCCGCGAGGTCGCCCGTCTCTACGAGCGGCTTTATGACGTCAGGCTTGATCCCGAAAGCGAAGTAATCGCCGTTATCGGCTCGAAGGAAGGTTTTTCGCATTTATGCCTCGCGCTTTTGGGGCCGGGGGATACCGCCATCGTGGGCGATCCGTATTTTCCCATTCACGTCTATTCCGTCGCGCTGGCCGAGGCAAACGTAATCAACGTCCCGCTCGGTAACGACGAGACCTTTCTCCATCGCGTCGCCGATGTTGTCGAGCACCTCTATCCCCGCCCCAAGTGCCTGATCCTGAATTACCCGCACAATCCCACCGCGATGACCGTTGATGGTGTGGAGTTTTTCGAGGCTGTGGTCGATCTTGCCCGGAGAAGCGGCATCATGGTAATCCACGATT
>DAOVLS010000041.1 GCA_030631125.1 Planctomycetales bacterium | reverse complement strand
ATGATGGGCGTTACGCCGGAGAAATTCGCCGAAGCGATTATCGCCGCCGGAGCCGACATCATCGGCGCTAACTGCGGCACTGGCCCGGACCACATGATAGAGATCGTCAAACTCCTGCGAGCGACTGCGCCGAACATGCCGATTATCGCCATGGCCAACGCCGGTATGCCCGTCATCGAAAACGGACAAACCGTCTTCAAGGAAACACCCGAAGCCATGGCCTCCAAATCGCCCCCGTTGGTCGCCGCCGGAGCAAACATCATCGGCGGATGCTGCGGGACGGGCCCGGCCCACATTGCCGCGATGAAAAAGGCTGTACTGAGCGGCTAACCCACCGGAAATCAGGAACCATCAGAATGACCGATACAGCAAAATCGCCCCAGGCCAATCCCGACGGTACTTACGAACCGGTGAATTGGGACAAAGCCTACGTCCAGGTCTACACCGGTAACGGCAAGGGCAAGACGACGGCTGCGCTGGGTCTGGCGCTGCGAGCGGCAGGAGCGGGACTGAAGGTCTTCTTCGCCCAGTTCATCAAGGGAAAACACTATAGCGAAATCGCCGCTCTGGCACGATATGCCGACACGATCGACGTCAGGCAGTACGGACGGGGGTGTTTTATCCTGAAAAATCCCGCCGACGACGACATATTCGCCGCACACGATGGTCTTAAGGATGTCAGCAGGATGATTCAGTCCGGAGATTATTCCGTGGTGGTCCTTGACGAAGCGAACGTGGCTGTGCAGTACGGGCTTTTCACCGACGACGAATTGCTCGAAGTGATAGATTCTGCTCCGAAAGGCGTGGAATTGATTATCACCGGAAGATACGCCTCACCGAAAATCCTCCGCCGTGCGGACCTTGTTACCGAAATGAGGGAAATCAAACATTATTACAACGACGGCGTCATGGCACGCAACGGTATCGAAATGTAAAGGGGGTTTTCTCTTTGACAAAACGGCAAATACCGATATAATAGAATGTGAATGAAGGATTAATGATGGTCCGTCAACGCGACAGTCTGAGCCTCCTGCTATTGCTCGGGCTTTTGCTGCGCTGACGGATCGCGGGAACGACAGGTTTTAACGCCCCGCGGTCCGAAGAAAAGGATCGCGGGGCTTTTTTTATTGGGCAAAATGAATGGTAACTGACGAAACTATGAATCAAAGGGGAAATATCATGGCTGAGCCGAGAAAAATCCTGATCTTCGATACGACGCTGCGGGACGGCGAGCAATCGCCCGGATGCAGTATGAACCTTACCGAGAAACTGGAAGTGGCGCGGATGCTGGAAGCGCTGCGCGTCGATATTATCGAAGCCGGTTTCCCGATAGCCTCGCCGGGCGATTTCGATGCCGTCCAAGCCGTCAGCGAGGAGATTCAAGGATGCACGATCGCCGCACTCGCCCGCGCTGTCGATAAGGACATCGAGCGAGCCGCCGAAGCCGTCGCCAAGTCCGAACGCAGGCGAATCCACGTATTCTGCGCCACAAGCGAAATCCACCGCAAACACAAACTCAAACGCGCAAAGGACGAAATTATCAAAATGAGCGTCGAAGGCGTCCGCCTGGCGACCGAATACACCGACGACGTGGAATTCTCGCCGGAAGACGCTTCGCGGACCGAACCGGAATTCCTCGCCGAGGTGGTCGAAGCCGTCATCGAAGCCGGGGCCACCACCGTAAATATCCCCGACACCGTCGGATATGCCATGCCCGCGCAATTCGGCGACCTGATCCGCTACCTGCGAAAGCACGTCTCGAACATCGACGACGCCGTTATCAGCGTCCACTGCCACAACGATCTTGGGCTTGCGGTAGCCAATTCGCTGGCGGCAGTCCGCGCGGGGGCCGGACAGATCGAGTGCACAATCAACGGCCTGGGCGAACGCGCCGGCAACGCCGCGCTCGAAGAGATCGTCATGGCGATGAAGACCCGACGCGACTTCCTCGACGCAGATACAAATATCGAAACGGCGAAGATATACCCCGCCTCGCGCATGGTGGCAGCCATTACCGGCGTCCACGTCCAGCGGAACAAGGCCATCGTCGGCGAGAACGCCTTCGCGCACGAAGCCGGCGTCCACCAGCACGGAATGCTGGCCGACCGCCATACGTACGAAATCATGCGCCCCGAAGACATCGGAATCCCCGCCAGCAGGCTGGTCTTCGGAAAACACTCAGGCCGGCACGGGTTCGAGGAAAAGACCAGGTCGCTCGGTTTTACACTCACGCCCGAACAACTCAACGAGGCCTATGAGAAATTCATTGTCCTGGCAGATAAGAAAAAGAGCGTCTATGACGCCGACATCGAAGCGATTATCGACCAGCAGATAGGCTCGGCGGTGGAGGTCTGGCATCTAGAGGACCTGCAAACCACAGCCGGGACGAACGCCATACCGACGGCGACGGTAACGCTGTCGAAAGAGGGCGAAACCATCACCGACGCAGCCACCGGTGACGGACCTGTCGATGCGATTTACGAAGCAATCCGGCGGATTACCGGTGTGAAACTCAACCTGACGGATTATTCGCTGCGGGCATTGACCGGCGGAAAGGACGCACAGGGCGAAGTTACCATCGAGGTCGATAGCGACGGACGAAAGTTCCGCGCGCGGGGTTTGAGCACCGACATAGTCGAGGCCTCGGCCAAGGCCTACCTCGCCGCAGTCAACCGAGTCCTCACAGCCACCAACGGCGACAAAAAACCACCACAGCCGTAATAGTAGCCGGTGGTCTGTAGTCGGGTGCCGTGGCCGCTGTGTTTGCGGCCACGTTAACGTTTGCGCATCCGCGTGGTCGCAAACACCGCGACCACGGCACCCCTGTTTAGCCCCATCGGGGCATTCGTGTTTAGCCCAGGGTGCAGGCCGAAGGCCAAGCCCTAGGAAAAACAGTTTCATCTTCGTGTAAGCCCCATCGGGACGTTCGTATATCTTCCTCGGCACATTGGCTGTTCACGACCGCCCCGCCGGTCGGAGCGAAGCAAAGACTCGCCGTGGCGAGGGCTTGAAAAAATCCCAACCTCCATACCTAGGCCTTCCGGCCTGGGCTAAAAACGACCGCTCTCTTCGAGGGCTAAGGGCGTACCACATCACCAGTAATTGGTTAGGTAAAAGATTAAAAAGGTATATCATCACCGGGAGGGGGCTCGGTTTCTTCCTCTGGAGGGGAGCGATGAGTTTCTTTCTTTATCCAATCCTTGTTCCACTCTTCACTGGTATATACCTTCAGCTTGCCATTTTCCTCAAAAATACTGGTGTGAATTTTCAAAAGAAGCAGATCCCCTTTCGTTTCTCTTCCCCACTCTTCATACTGAGGTTCGTCCCAACTCTGCTTATTTATGGGGCTGTAATTGCGTGCATTAAGCCACTTTGCCAATTCATCGTGATTTGTGAAGAAAACCCGATAACCAGCTCCTGTAAGTGTTGCCAACTGCTGGAAAGCAGGATGATTACTAAGCAAAATATCTTTAATGGCTTGGTCTTGATCCCTTCGCTCCTCTGTCAAGAAGGTCACGAGTTGATTCAGCGTTTGGGCAGTAGCTTGTATACCTTCCAGCGAACGAACTTCCTTTTGCCTAGCCTGTTCCTGGAGGGACCGCTGAAAGAGGCCCGCCCATTGTTCTTTGAGATAGTCAATGATGTCCTTCGACGTTTCAAACGGCGCGGTTGGATTGTTACTGGGGAGAGACTCTATCTCTTCAAGAAACTTGTAGACCTTAGGGTTATCTACAAAACCATACTGCACATCAGGGTTGTCCTTGTTAACAAGGTATGTGGAATATTCAGAATTAACCGAGCGTTCCACAAAGATGTAAACCTGTTTGCCAAATTCAAGGGCCTTCTTTAGTTCCATTTGTGAAATGGAGTACGGTTGCTGCTGAGCCCCCGTTCCGTATCGCCCCCCCACTATCGTAACCAGCATATCAGACAACTCTATTTCCTTGTAACAGTACTCCTCTAGTTTTTCGTCGCTCCCATAAGCAATGCTCCCACGCTCATTCAGTACCGGTTCGTAACCAATCTCTCGAATAAAACGCTCTAGGTCCGCTCGAACCTGTTTAAGGTCATAAAATGTCGAGCCTATGAAAACTCTTGGACGCGCCATACTGCACTCCTTGACTTGAAAACGCTATCACCGAAACAAACTGCTCGCCCCTGAACACCTTTTGACGATTATCCCAGAGGGCCCAAAACTTATCAACCCATAACTACTGCGTATTTCCCATAAAAGTGGTAATGACTCTTAAACACGGTTATGAAGGGCGACCGGCTCGCTATCAAGTGCTTCCGCATCAAAACGCCGCTTTGCCTGTTTGGCGGAAGTTTTTCATAACTGTCAGACATTCGTCGGCGTAGCGTTGGGCCAGGGGGCGGTTGCGGCCTCGGCGGGAGGACATTGAAATTACGATGTATTTCTGGTGCTCGTATAACAGGTAGAACATCCGCCGGACGGCGGCTTGGCCGGTGTGCGTCTCGATTTGTCGGCCATAGCCTTCCCAAAAGTCCGGGCCTGCGACGCCGCAGTACTCGGCGATTGCTAAATCCCACTCGATGTCGCCCCAGCAGGCGCGATCGAAATCCAGCACGCCGGTTACTTCCCCATCCGGGCCGACCAGCAGATTCGTTACCCAGATGTCGCCGTGAAGAAGATGTGATGTCCGGCAATTTTCAAAGGCCTTCAGATTATCGGCCAACAAGCCCACAGCCTCATCGGCGACGGAGCGGTCGTAGATTCCGCAAGCGACGATGTCGTCGAGTTCCGCCCGCCACATCACCTCGAACGCCTCAGCCCACGTCGCCTGCGGGGCCATACAGCGGTGCTCGCCGAGGTAGCCGAAGCGATTTTCGGGATCGGTAATCGAGTGGACTTGCCCGATATACCCGCCCCACTCGGTTATGGCGCGTGCTTTTGCCGGCCCGTCCAGGCCGGCTTCGCTTAACGGCAGGCCTTCCAGACGCGGCATGATAAGGTAATCGCAGTCGATGCGTTCGCGCGAGAAATCGTGGGCCGTTATCGGCGGAACGGGCACGGCGGTTTCAGCCAGCAGGCGTGCGTGGATGTTCGGCTCCTGGCGCATCATCCGCCGCTCGTAGAACAACTGGAGCATGTCGTCCGGCGGGGCTACGCGAAGCACGTACCGCCCGCCCTGCCCGGCCACATCGAACGTCTCGGAGAATTTCCCAGCCCCGAACGGTCGAACAGCCCAATCGCCGTCACCAAGTTGGGCGACAACCAGTTCACGCGCTGTTTGTTCTGAAAGATTCATAGTCCACGAATTACTAAAGTAGAAAAAGAAGAAATAGTTCACGAATTACACGAATTGCACGAATTTCAAAAAAAACAAAAAGAGAATTCTTCTTGTCTTTTTCTATTCGTGTAATTTGTGTAATTCGTGGACTAAGTCTTTTTCTTCTTTAACCTTTGGTAGTTTGTGGACTTCATCTGTTTTTTATTCGTGTAATTCGTGGACTATTTCACCGCGGCGCGGCGTTTTGCGAGGTTGATTGCCAGTTGGATAGCGGCTTTCATTGGGGTCGGGTCGGCGCGGTTCTTTCCGGCAATGTCGAAGGCTGTCCCGTGGCCTGGGCTGGTGCGGATAATCGGCAGTCCTACGGTCAGGTTGACCGCATCGTTCCACGCCAGCAGTTTTATCGGGATGAGCGCCTGGTCGTGGTACATCGCAACAACGCAGTCGAACTCGCCCATCACTGCTCGGCGGAAGAGCGTATCGGCGGGATACGGACCTGTAACGTTGATGCCGTTTTCGGCGGCCATGAGAATCGCCGGGGCGATGACGCGTTTTTCCTCGTCGCCGAACTGCCCGTCCTCACCGGCGTGCGGGTTCAGCCCGCAGACGGCGATATGCGGATTGTCGATACCGAACATCTCACGTAAAGCCTTGTCGGCCAGGTCGATCGGATTGAACACCCGCCCTATCGTGAAGCGGTTGACGATACTGAACAGCGGCTCGTGAATGGTCGCCAGGATGACCTTCAGTTGCGGCGCGACGAACATCATTCCGTAATTCTTCGTCTTCGTCCGCTTGGCGAGAAGTTCGGTATGTCCTGGGAATTTGAATCCCGCCAGTCGCCATGCCTCTTTGGAAATCGGGGCGGTTACCATCGCGTCGATCTCGCCGGCCTGTGCGGCGGCGATTGCATCCTCGACGAACGCCATACTGGCGGCCCCGCCGTATTGCGTCGGCTCGTGCTTGCCGGCGGCGGGCGCAGGCAGTTCGTCGTAGTCCAGAACGGTAACGCCGGGCCCCGGCCCGAAGGGGTGAGGTTCGTCGTGATGGTCGCGGTACCAGGCGAAGTCCAGTTCGGCAAGATCGGCTGCGTAGGAGATGAGTTCGCTGAATCCGAAGACGACGAACCGGCCCTGCGCACGGAGCGATTCGTCGGCCAGTGCCCTGACCACGATCTCCGGACCGATCCCGCACGGGTCGCCCATCGTTATTCCGATTGTCGGACAGTTATCGTTCATAAGATAAAAGAGTCCACAAACTACCAAAGGTTAAAGAAGAAAAAGACTTAGTCCACGAATTACACAAATTACACGAATAGAAAAAGACAAGAAGAATTCTCTTTTTGTTTTTTTTTGAAATTCGTGCAATTCGTGCAATTCGTGTAATTCGTGGACTATCTTTTTTTCATGCGAAACCCGCCTGGCGGAGATTTTCTATTGTCAGCGGCGATGCCTTGCCGGCGAGGTTCTCCAGATGCCGCCGGACGTACTTTCCTATGATGTCCAGTTCAACGTTAAGGCGGCTTCCTTCCGGCAGGTTTCGGAGCGTCGTCCGCTCCAGCGTCGTCGGCACCAGCGCGACGGAAAAACGCCCCTTCTCCACATTCGCCAGCGTCAGGCTCACGCCGGCGAGGGTAATCGAACCGGTGGAGACCATCTGGTCGGTCAATTCGTCCGCTGCTGTGAGCGTCATCATCACCCCGTCGCCGCCACGGTCGATGCGGGCAAGATTGGCTGTGGCGTCAACGTGCCCCTGAACGATGTGTCCGTCCAGAGCGGCTTCGGCGGATATGGCCAATTCGAGATTGACTTCGCTGCCGCCGGCGAGTTCGCCAAGCGTCGTTCGCTCCAGCGTTTGCGGCACTACGTCGAATTCCGCCCGGTTTCCGTTAACCCGCGAAGCCGTCAGGCAGACTCCATCCACCGCGACCGACGCGCCGACGATAAGTCCTTCAGCCAACGGGCCGAGATCGATCACCACGCGCCTGCCGCCGGAACGATCAGCGGTGCTTTCGACCTTGCCGACATGTTGGACAATCCCTGTGAACATTCAGGCTATGCTAAACATCGAGGCGGAAATTAGCAAGATGCACGCCGGGGAAAAGAGAATATTGAATATTGAACGGAGAATATTGAATTTCGAAGTAAAAGAAACAATCCTCACGCCAGCGCGTTTCTTTTTTTACTTCGTAATTCAAAATTCTCCGTTCATTATTCAATATTCATTTTTGCTGTTTATCTCCTGCATCCCTACTAATGCTTTTGTTCGGCGGGTCTGTCCTGTCCGGCGTGCAGCCAGAGGTTGACGCACGGGTCGGCCTCGTCGGCAATGAGGTGATGGTCCTCGCCGGGTTCGATGATAACGACGTCGCCGGTCCGCAGCGGGTACTCGGCTCCGTTAATCTGCATGACCGCCCTTCCCTGGAGAATAACGAACGCCTCGCAGTCGTCATGGATGTGCCGGTCAATGCCGTCAGGACCGTCGTGGCTGTGCGTGCGAAAGCCGGGCGGTTTGTAACTCAACGAACCGCCGCAGAGGTACTTTCCGGGCAGCACGCCCTTGAGAAAGTGTCCGTCGTCGTCTATGCGAAGTTCGTTAAGGCGTAGAATCTTCATAGCATTGAGTTTAGCACCGGATACAGGGGATAGGAATTAAATAAAAAAAGAGAAAAAGCATTAGCAGGGATACAAGGGATGCACGGGATAAAGACTTTTTTCTTTTTTTCTTTATCTAAATTCTTATCCCGTGCATCCCCTGCATCCCTGCTGATTTTTTTGTAAAAATGCTGCCCGGGCAGCGGCTCCTTGGGGTCGGGGTCGCTTTGGAACAACGGGAACCGCGCCCGGGCTGCCGATTTCTCGCTGGATATTCACATTTATTTCTGTCCGTTCAGCGAATCTATAATTACGTTCACCGGTCCGACGGCCTGGCTTCGAACGGTCATCTTCGCTCCGAACAGTCCCGTCTCGACCCGGACGCCCTGGCGGTCGAGCGCGTCGAGGAAGGCCTCGTGCAGCGGCTTGGCCTGCTGGGCCGGCGCTGCGGCGGCGAAGGCAGGGCGACGTCCCTTGCGGGCATCGGCAAGGAGCGTGAAATTGGAAATCACCATGACACCGCCGCGGACATCGCGGACCGACCGGTTCAACTTGTCGGTCTCGTCCTCGAAAATCCGCAGGTTGGCGACTTTTTCGGCCAGCCAGTCCGCCACGCCGGCGGTATCTCCGACGCCGACGCCGACATAGACCAGCAGCCCGGCCTCAATTCGCCCGGCAATCTGCTCGTCGGCCTCAACCTCCGCCCACGCCACTCGCTGCACTAATGCTCTCATAATTTATCTCCTCGGTCCCGCCCCCCCGGGGCAGGCATATTGGGCTGTGACCTTCTTCGCCACGCCCGCCACACGGCGGGCAAGTCCAGCAGGTGAAATAACCCGCACCTGGTCGCCGTAGCCCAGAATCCACCACGTAATCTCGCCAAGCCCGTCAACCCGCACGTGAAAATCGATAGCCCCGTCGTCGTTCCATTCGACGCGCTGGCTGTGATGCCAGTTCACCTCGGCGACGTTACCGGCCACCCTGGGCCTGAAACGCAGATGCACGTCGTACAGTTTGCCTTCGGGGATCATGCACCACGCATCGCCGAAATCCCCGCCTTCGGGTTCGGCGTGGTCGGCGGGGTCGAACGTCCTGGTCAAGACGGTGAGTTTCTTTATCCGCCCGAGTTTGAACGTTCGGCGCTGACGATGCCGGCGGGAGTAGCCTGTCATGTACCACGCCCTTCCGATGAACATCAGCCTTGCCGGCTCGACCGTAACGGTTATCTGCCGGCGTTCGTGGAAACTGATATAGACGATCCGGCAGACCTTTTTTTCCGCAACGGCCCCGGCCAGGCGGTCGAACATGCCTTCCAGCCCCTCGTGCCTGGCCGAGGCGGGCGGGACCATCGCCAGGCGGTCCATTATCGTACCGAGGTAGTCCCTGACGGCCTGCGGCAGGACGCTTTCGAGTTTCAGCGCGCCGCGGGCACGGGCGGCGACCAGTGGCCCGGACGCCGCCCCTTTCCCCCGACCCGCTGATACCATCATTGCAAGCGCCTCTGGAAGCGTCAGATTAACAGGTGACAGAAAGAAAAAATGATTGATGCGGTACGTCTTCGCATCGCGATCAAAATAATACGGAATACGAGCCATTTCGAGCACGTTCAGGTCTCGGAAAACCGTCCGCCGGCTTACATCAAGTTCTTCGGCCAACTGCGCCACAGTGTAACTCCGACCGCTTTGCAACATCGTGATAAGCCGAAGCAGTCTATAGATTCTGCTTACCTTCATACCGATTGACTCCTTGATATGCTTACACAACGACAGTGACAACAACCCTGTCACCGTCGATTATTTTTTTATTTTTTTTCATCCCGCAATCACGGGAAAAACAGTCGTTATGTGTAAGGACATGTACGGAGATTATATCATACATCCCATGCCTCGCTGAAGCGAGCACGCCAACAGACAGGGGCTAGGGACTAGGGACTAGGGACTTGGAAAACACAGAAAAAACGGAACCTAAAACTGATTCATCTGTTTTTCTTTTCTTCTGTTCCCAAATCCCAAGTCCCTGGTCCCTGGTCCCTATTTTTGAGATTTTTTTGATCTCGGGCGAAAATTGTGGTAATATAATAATCGTAGAGACCGACAAAGACCGGCTTGAGGGGAAAGCAGGCCGTTACTGCTGGATTGCCCTCATTCATATCTCATACCCCAAAGGCCGGTGAAACAATCGGCCACTTCAATTGGTTTTCTGAAGAAAGCAGGTGCTTTATGCGCGCGCAGACACCAGATATATTCGATGCGCCCACTGCCCGCAACGTCCACAATAACGACAGTGCCGGCGGGTTCGATGAAGCCATGAAAAACCTGGCTGAGGCGATTACCGAGCGAAAAGTCGAACCTATACGCATAGCCTACCTGGCGTTGCGGTCCGCGAACGGAAAAATGCCAACCCATGAAATCATCGAGTGTGCGGTCCGGTCCATTACGTCGAAATCCGCTTCGGTACGGGAGATGATTGTCTCCGCCTTCAGCCACGGGCATTGCGTCATGTGCAACGACGGAGTATCGCCCTGCCGGACGTGCGACGGAAGCGGAACAGCCAATGATTATATCTGCCCCGACTGCGATGGGCTTGGTATTGAGACCTGCTTGTTCTGCATGGGGACGGGATGGTGCGACTTTCACGACATGCCCGTCGAAATTCGCCCTGACGCGGTTCTTCGGCGGATTAAACACGTCAAAAAAGACCTCGCAATTCTGGAGAAGATCAGCGAGACCGACATGCAGGCATCCATTGAAAAACTCAAACCGGAGCAGAGGCGAGAGTTGGCGTCCAACCTGATGCGTCTTCAGGCTAGGCTGACCCGAATGTCCGGCGTCGAAGTCGGAAACCACACCGAACACGTCGCCCGCTTCCACGCAGCCGCCTCACGAATCAAGCATCTCATCGAAGCAATACGAGCGCAACATTCACAGGCCGGGGAAAATCAGTAGGCCCCCAGTTCCTTTGCAAGTTGAATGATCCTCCGAAAATTCTCCAGGCTCACGCTTGATGGAACCGAATGGTCGGAGGAGAAGATATACCCGCCGGATTCCTTTACGACCGGAATGACCTTTCGCATCTCCGTCTCGATTTTTTCGAAATCGTCCCAGAGGACGGCGTTGATCCCGCCGTGAAGGACCAGGTCGCCGCCGTACTGTTTCTTGATGGCGGCAGGGTCCATACCGGCCTTGACTTCCAGGGGATTCAGCGCGTCGATTCCGATCTCGATGAGTTCCGGGATGAACGGCCTGATGTCGCCGCAGGAATGGAGGTGGGTATAGACGCCGTGAGCGCGGGCCCAGTCGCACGCTCGCTTTTGCGCGGGCTTGAGCAACTCGCGATACATATCCAGTGAAAAGAACTGATTCTGCTTGTAGCCCATGTCGTCAGGCCAGAAAACGGCGTCAAAGGTGTAGCCGGCGTCCCAAACCATATCCGCCAATGCTAGGGATATGTCCAGAAAGTGGTTAAACATCTCGACGCACCATTCCGGTTTTTCCACCAGCGCGAACAGCAATCGCTCCGTCCCGACAGCCCAGGCGTGGGTTACGTCGAAGCCGAACCAAAGGCCGCCCTCGATCCAGTAACCTTTTTCGCGCCAGGTTTTGTAATTGGCCGCCAGGTAATCCCAGTCGATTCGGTCCCGGCTGGGCGTCATTCGCTTTTTGGCCTCCCGCCACTTGTCCGGGTCGGTGATGGTGAAATCCAGAAAATCGGGCGTGGATTCGGCGTGTTTCCACTTCTTCATCGTTACGCCCCACGCGCTTGTGTAAATCTTGTATTCTTCGGTCTCTTCAAGCACCTTTTCTTCATATCGCGGGCTGTTGTCCATTGCGATGTGGGCTATGCGGTCGGCGCCGAAGTAATCCACCCAGTCGGCGTCTTTGGGCAAGCCCTCGCGCCGCCAGCGCTCGATTGTGCTATCCCAGGGGATGTCGATAATCGGTACGCGGTCCGCCTCGCGATGCTCGAACATCCTCTTGAAACGCTCGTGCGATGTCATCTCCGACATACTGCAACTCCTTAAGGAAGTTTCTAGTCCACCCGCCTCAGGCCCCGCTTAACAGCGTAATCGCGGAGATGGGCGATTTCCTCCCGCGACGGCAGGGCCTGCAATTCGGGAAACTCACCGGCCCGGTAGCACGGATGATATTGGCCCATGACGTTTAT
>DAOVLS010000297.1 GCA_030631125.1 Planctomycetales bacterium | reverse complement strand
GCGGGACGACCTGGAGGAGTTTATCGCCGCCGCCGGGCCTGAAATGGCGACGATAGTTTTCACCACCGGGGCGGGTCTGGACGCAAAACGCGCCGACAGCCTGGCCCGGTCGGGCGTAACTTGCGTTACCATCGGTGTCGAGTCGTCCGACCCGGCGGCACACGACGCGGTTCGAGGCGCGGCCGGTTCGTTCGCCCAGGCCCGTGCCGCCGTCGCAGCCTGCAATGATGTAGGCGTCTATACCGCCGTCTCCGCCATCGGCACGCGCGAAAAAATCGCCGGCGGCGAATTGGAGCGGCTGTACGAACTGGCCGACGATTGGGGCGCGCGGGAATTCCGCGTGTTGTTTCCGGTGGCGACGGGCAGCCGGGCGGGATGCGCCGATTTCATGCTCACGCCGCGGGAATCGCGGGCACTGGCGGATTTTCACGTCCGCTGCAACCGCCGCCGCGGCGGACCGGCGGTGGCGTGTTTCGCGTACCTGGAATCGGCCGAGATGTTCGGCTGCGGAGCGGGCTACCACCACCTGTTCATCGACGCAGCCGGAAACGTCTGCCCGTGCGACCTGACGCCGCTGGCCTTCGGAAACGTTACCGCTGAACCGCTGGCGGACATCTGGCGGCGGATGGAGCGATATTTTCCACTCCCCCGCCGGAAGTGCCTGATGTATGAACTGGCCGGGAAAATCAACACTTCCGACCTGCCGCTGCCGCGCGAGATAAGCGAGCAAATCTGCCCACAACGCCGCCCGGACGACCCCCTGCCCGAAGTGTACCGCAGACTCCTCCGCCGCTGACTCACACACCCAGTACGATTACATCATCCATCACTTCTACGGCGGGTAACGGTTGGTAAATCAATCTTGATGCCGGTTTTGGTTTCCAACTTCCGGTGAGCCTCCCTGAAATAAGCCATTCGCTCTGCGGAGGTCATATCTTTAATGTCCTGATATATCTGCTCTTTCCACTCCCAAACACACTCAAGCGCTTTACTGGTTGTCATGGTACACCTCCATATATGCTCGGTTTGTGCATCTTCGACACCTCTATTCAATGTAATATCATCAGACCGATATAATGGAAAGGATGAACAACACGCGTGCTACTCATACGCCCAGAACAATTACGTCGGCTGCCGCTGCGATGCCTACTATGAAGCACTCGGCATAGACCAGGCGGATCGCATTGCGCGTACCCGTTCGCGTTGAGATAATTCCCGCCGCCATCGCCAGCGGCACAATGGCTGAATACAGCCACTTGCAGCCCAGAAACGCCGGCCCGACAAGAAAGGCAGCGCCGATTACTATCGCCGCCGATGAGATCGCACGCCAGCGTCGCGGGTTTCGCTGCAAAGGCGTGGGCCTGCCCGCGATATGCGGATCGCCCGTCGCGTCGCGGATGTCCTTGAGCGCCTCGTAGCCGAAACTCGTCAGGAACATCCAGACAGGGAAAACCGCCAGAGACCACGCCCTCGGGCCATACGCCCCACCGGACTGGGCAAGAGCAAGCGGATAAATGCTCGTCATAAGCAAGGCGACGAAAACCTGCTTGGCTGCGCCCAGCCGCTTGGAAAACAGGTCGTAAAGGACCAGCCCCGCCGCAACGGCTGCCAGGACGGCGGCAAATTGCAGCCGGCAGAACCCACCAAGCGCCAGTCCCCCCGCCATCAGCATCACAGCCCAGCCCGTCGCGACATTCTTTTTAAGTCGCCCAGCCGGTAGCGGACGCCCAGGCCTCCTCGTGCGGTCCACCGCAAAATCGCACACGTCGTTAAACACATAGCCGGCCGAGACGACCAGCATCAAGGCAGCCGTTGAAAAAATCGCCTCGGACCACTGCCCTGTCATCCGTCCGGCGCGGGCGTAATAAAGCGTCAGCGTGTACGTCAACGCCATCGGGATCGAATAGTAAAGCCGACAAAGCCGCAGCAGGTCTAACATTGTTTGACCCCGACGGCTGCAAGGTAACGGTGTGTAATGCTCACGCTTCCGGAACCGGCGGAGCGGTCTTCGATTATCTCTGCGAAGCGGGCGAATATTTCCTCGCGTTTTTCCGGCTCGACGGCGAATTCAAAGCCCGCAGCCGCCCCGGTGGCTGTCAGTCTGTCGATCGCCGCGCGCCCGTCGGGCACGTGATAAGTCCGCCGCCCGTCCCAACACGCACGCACGCCAAGCCCGCTGCACCGCATCAGACACGCAAGCACAGAACTATGCGGAAGGAAGCGGACATCCATGACGTGGCAAAGTTCGCCGGGGCGCTCGGCGAAGGCCGACATCGCCGACCATAATACGCCGGCAAGGGAAAACAGGTTGTTGTCGATGATCCCGACGCGCCCGCCCGGACGGAGAACGCGGGCGATTTGGTAAATCACCGCCAGGGGACGGGTGTATCCCAAACCCCATCCGCAGGTGATTACGTCGGCGCTTCGGGCAGGCCGGCGGCGCAGATATCCCAGCACGTCGGCGCAGACGAAATCGCACTGCCGCCCGTACTGCTTCCGCGCCTCGGTAAGCATACCTTCGGAAGCGTCAACTCCGACGGGCCTGGTTCCTGTTCGCTCGGCCAGTTGCGCCGTAAGGAAACCCGTTCCGCAGGTCAGGTCAATGCAACTCGCACCGGCGGGCGGGGCAAGCCCGTCGAGCATCTCACTTGACAGGTCGCGCATATGGCCCGTCCAGGCTTCATCGTACCGGACGGCGATTTGATCGTAACTGGCCCGCACCAGTTCGGACGTTCGCGTCCGCCGGCGAAAAAAAAGATGCGCCATCCTCACGCCGAGCGCCGGCCAATGTCGGCGATGTCTGTTTCGTCTTTCCGTGTTCAATTCACATCTTCCGGCGTTGGGTGATGGCGTCGGTGAGGATGCTCTTGTTGGCGTATTCGATCTGCCCGCCCGCGGGCAGGCCTCGGGCCAGGCGGGTGATCTTTACGCCGGTGCCTTCAAGGGCGGATGCGACGTGAAGGGATGTACCGTCGCCGGCGACGTCCGGATTCGTAGCCAGCAGAACCTCCTCAACGCCGCCTGCGCGGACGCGCTCGGCCAGGGCGTCTATTGTAAGGTCTTCCGGCTCGATACCTTCCATCGGCGCGACGTGTCCCATCAGGACGTGATAGACCCCGCGATACGCGCCGGTGGCCTCCAGAGCCAGCAGGTCCTTAGGCTGCTCGACAACGCAAATCGTCGATTTGTCGCGACGCGGATCGGCGCATACGCCGCACAACTCGCCCTCGGCCAGGTTGAAGCAGACGCTGCACGCGCGGATGCGAGTCTTTACGTCGCGTATGGCGTCAGCCAGGGCGAAGGCGTCGTCCCGCTCGGCCTTGAGGAGGTGAAACGCGACCCGCTCTGCCGACCTCGGCCCAATGCCCGGCAACTTGCCTAACTCGCGTATCAGGCGCTCGATTGTTTCGGAGTATCCAGTCATGTTAGTAATCCGTAATTGGTAATTCGTAACTCGTAATTCGTAATTCGTAATTCGTAATTGGTAACAGAGCGTCGGTTTTTTTACTAATTACGAATTACCAATCACGAATTACCAATCACCTATTATATTCCCGCTCGTAAAGGTTCTTATCGTACGGCGCTCGCCGGCTTGGGCAGACCTCGCGCGGGCAAAGCCGACAGTTATCATAATCCCACTCGGTAGGAAAGTTTATACCGGAGAGGGATTTATTGGGAATCATCAAAAAACTGTCGGTCAGATGAACACCTATCGACTCGGCCGCGCTGCCCAGAAGGTCGAACATCGGACCCTGCTCGGTTATGGGCCAATTCTCAAGCGAGCCGGGCGCCATTGAAGACGTTTTGCCGGGACGATAGCGCTCGATAAGACGTTCTTTTACGACCTCGCTCGCGATGCGTAAGGCCAGTTCCTTGATAACGTCCGCCCAGTAGTATTCAAGCATGTCGCTGAACGTTTCCGACCATTCATTAAGTTCCGTCCCACAGGTAGCGAGAAACGGGAAGACCCGCCCGGCCTTGTCCAGATTCACACGCAACACCCGGCTGGTGAAAGTAACGCCGTCGATTACGACGGTTTCGTCGCCCCTGGATTCGATATACGCAACGCCGAAAAGTCCCTTAGGCCTGGCGACCGAAACGGCATCTTCAGCCATTCGTTTTATCGTATCGGCATCCGGGCCGACAGGATCAACCCGCATCCGGCGCAGCAGGGCTTCGGTGTCTATCTCGAAGGGAATGTTGTCCAGGATGATTGCGTCCATGACATCTTCGTAG
>DAOVLS010000116.1 GCA_030631125.1 Planctomycetales bacterium | reverse complement strand
TCCTGAATCGTCGCCGCCGACGGGTTCGACGTCCGCACCAGGACGAAGACGCCTTTGCCGACATTTGCTGCCGTATCCACAAAAGGCATCAGCCCGTCGGCTCCGAGGTACCCGTTGACAGTAATGGCGTCGGGCGTGTTTTCAGCGTTCAGATGCCCGGCTGCGTAGGCCGCTGCCGTCGAGCCGATGTCGTTACGCTTCACGTCGCCGATGACAATCAGCCCTGCTTTCCGGGCGGCTGTTACGACTTTCTCGTATGCCGCCACGCCTTCCGAGCCGTACCGCTCGAAGTACGCGATCTGCGGCTTGACGGCGGGTACGCACCTGGCCACTGCCTTGATGATACCCAAACCAAAGGCCTCGATGGCAGCGACCTCGTCGCCGTTTTTTAATTCATCCGGCAGTCGATCATAAGCGGGGTCAATCCCCACGCACACCGGCGAACCGACCCGCCCAATCGCCGCCAGCAACCTGTCTGCAAAATGTTCCGCCACCTTATGCTCCTTCCGCTGCTTTTATATCATGCCGACGACGGCGTTGGAAGGGTTGTTGAACGCCACCGGTTTTGTTAGACTCACAGCACCATGATTGAAACAGCGTCTTTGCCGGAAGTAATTTCAACCCTCAGCGCCCGGATTATCGCAATTCGGGACTCTCTTTGACTTGCCTACCCGACGCGAGGAAATGGCGGCTATCGAGCAGAAGATGTCTGCGCCGAATTTCTGGGATAATCAGGAGTCTGCACAGAAAGTCGTCGCACAACTAAAGACACTCAAAGCCACTATCACGCCCATTACGGAACTGTCGGCGCAAGTCGAGGATTTGCAGACGCTTCACGAACTGGGAGCCGAAGCCGGAGATGAAGAAACGCTTTCCGAAGCGGCTACCGAGGCTGAAAAACTCGTCGCCGACCTCGACCGCCTCGAACTGCGGACAATGCTCGCCGGGCCACACGACGCAGGAAACTGCTATATCTCCATCCACGCCGGAGCCGGTGGGACCGAAAGCTGCGACTGGGCGGAAATGCTCCTGCGAATGTACCTGCGATACTTCGAGCGAAACGGTTACAAAGTCGAGCAGATCGACCGGCTGGACGGCGAGGAAGCCGGTATCCGCTCGTCCACGCTGCACATATCGGGGCCTTACGCTTACGGATACCTCTCATGCGAACGGGGCGTGCATCGCCTGGTGCGGATCAGCCCGTTCGATTCAGCCAAGCGGCGGCACACGTCGTTCGCCTCCGTGGACGTCCTGCCGGAACTGGACGAGATCGAAATCGAGATCGACTGGGCAAAGGATATCCGCGAGGACACCTACCGCGCCAGCGGAGCCGGTGGCCAGCACGTCAACAAGACGTCCTCGGCCGTTCGCCTGACGCACCTGGAAACGGGCATCGTAACACAGTGCCAGAACGAGCGGTCCCAGCATCAGAACCGCGCACAGGCACGCAAAATGCTGATGGCCAAACTCTACCAGCACACCCAGTCCAAACGCGACGCGGAACTGGCGAAAATGTACGGCGACAAGGGCGAGATAGCCTTCGGGCACCAGATCCGCTCGTATGTGCTGTATCCATACCAACTTGTCCGCGATGAGCGGACCGAACTGAAGCTTTCCAACACCGACGCCATTCTCGACGGCGACATCCAGGCATTCATAGACGCAGCCCTGCGCGACAAACTACGAAAACGGTAAACGTGTATGAATACGATGAATTAACCCGATTGATATTAACATAATACCGTGCACAAGAAGTTAATGTACTGTCGGGGGATAAACGAGCCGCGACCGTGAGGGAGCGGTCGGACCAGTCCGAAGCCCTTGGTGACCGCTCCTTTACTTCTCGCGGCTCGTAAGATACTCACGACGAACGGTTCGGCGGTGTTGTATGTATTTCATGCGGAACGTCGGCGGCGCAGGACCATCAAACCACCAAGCCCCATCAGCGCCAGCGTCATTGGTTCCGGTACGACATCCACCTCTACGTGATCAATCCAATAATCACGATGCGTTTCCCACGCGACGCGAATACCTACCGCGACCCAAACCTCTCCGGTGTTCGACATGACCGTTTGGTCGTAGTCAAACTGCACCCAACCGGCCTCGGTATCCGTCTCGCCGAGATACGCAAAGTCCCACTGCTGGTCGGGGTTTTCCTGCCCGATGTAGGTCTTGACGTTAAAGGTGTTCATGTCACTTTGGGAGACGTTGTAAAGCTGGAAGGAAACGCCGACATCTGTAGGCGTACCGATCTGCACGGGGAACGAATTCTCAATCCAGAGCGTTCCGTCATCGCCCCGACCGTCACCCATATCGAATAACAGCGACGCGCCGTCATTGTAACCTCGAACCGTGCTTAATGAAACGATTCCGTCGGTTCCGCCGGGTGGATAGTCCTCAACCCATTGCCAATCCCATCCTTCAAACGAGCCAGCGAAATCCGAAGTGTACGTCGCTCCGTATGCCGAGACCGCACCGGCGACGCAGAACAGAACAATACCCACTAATAATGCGATAATTTTCCGGCCACTCATATTACCTCCTTTCAATCCATTAATTTACACACAATAACCTGTACCACTCTACTCACTTTCCCGTAACACCCCGAGCGTCTTTTCCCGCTTGCGGTTTCACCGACGCCGACTTCTCCCATTCCTTCCGCTGCCCCTCAAGCCGCTTGAGGAGTTTGTCCATCGCCTTGGCTGCATCGCCGTCGAGAACCTTCCGCAGGCCGTCGAGGCGATTGAGCATCTTCAAATCCCAGCCAAGGTACTCGTGCAGGCGCGTTTTGCCGCTGTTGACTTGCATCGAATAAAGCGGACCGCCCGGCTGCTTGATCTTCGCACCGGTAATGTCACGCGCCTTGCCGAGGAATCCCTCATCGGCCAAGTGGGCGATGATTTTGATTATGTCCTGTTTTTTAGTGATGCGAACGTAGGTTTTATCTCCCAGTCGCATGACATTGGGATTGGGCTTGCCGGCAACAGCGACGACTCGTATATCCGCAGGCGCAGGCCGCTTGCCTCCCCCGCCTTTGCCCAATGCACGGACTGTCTGGCGGGACCATACCAGACCGAGGCTCATATACGCCGAATCACCCTTCGGGCCGTGATAACGCAGAACCAGTTCGAAATCCTTCTTGTCGAGATTGGTTTTGAGTTTTTCAGCTCGCTCGGTGGCAAGGTTGGGCTTGATTAATAAGGTCAGCGTGAATGTTCTGGCGGCCGGCTTATTCTTCTCCCAGCCTCTCTTGTATTCCAACGACAGTTTGGCCGTTCCCGCTTTGGTCGCGCGGAATGTAAAGACGTATTTCCCTCCGCCACCAACGCGGTGACGCATAATCCTCCTGCCCCTGCCGGGGACCAGGCGGGGAGGATCGTCCGAAACATATTTCACCTTGCCGACCTGCCCAAGCGCATCGCCTTCGATTTTACCGACCACCCACGAATATCCGGTTGTCGCATTACCCTTCAGGCGGATAACAATTTCCTGCCCGACGACGGCCGAGACCGTTTTGCCGTTGTGGGATTCGTCCAGTTCCAGCGCGGCAGCAGAACCGGGCGATGTGAATTTTCCCGGCGACGGCAGCAGCCGGGCTAGTTTGATGCCAGGCGACCATGGTAGCCAGCCCTGCGATCCCCCCTGCATGTAAAATAGGCCCGCCCAGTAAATCTTGCCCCACGGTGTTTGGTAGTAATCGTTCCGCCCGATGTTGCCCTCGTAGCCCTTTATCTCTTTGCCGTTGTAAAACAGTCTGCCCTTGCGGCCGCGGGCGGGGGGGCCAGCCCAAACCCAGTAGCGATACTCCCACTTGCCGGACTTGTACGTGCCGGATTTTTTCAGGTCAATCTTGGCCGGCTTCGGTGTGGATTTTTCGGGCGACGACAGCAGCCGGCCTTTCCGCTTCGAGTAAGGACTCGGTTGCGGCATCCAGCCGTGCGGACCCTGCCGCATTTCCGGAAGGTGTACCCAATAAATCTTACCCCACGGCGTCTGGTAATAATCATTCAGCCCGATATTATGGGCGCCCAGACCCGTTATCTCCTTGCCGTTGTAAAACAGTCTGCCCCAGTAGCCTTCGTGCCGCGTGCCTGGGCGTTTGACCTCGTAGTGGTACTGCCACTTGTCGGACTTGTACGTGGCGGACTTTTTCAAGTCGATCTTGCCGGGCTTTGCCGCTTTTCCCCATTCCTCACGCTGACCCTCCAGCCGCTTGAGGAGTTTGTCCATCTCCTTGGCCGCGTCGCCGTCGAGGACCTTCCGTAGCCCGTCCAAGCGCTTGAGCATCTTCAAGTCCCAGCCAAGGTCTTCATAGAGCCACCACCCCCCCTTTCGGTCCTTTAGGTCCACGGTAAGCAGATAGGTATAGGCTGGCCCGTCGGGCATGGCATTTTGCGGCGTGTTTAACATCGCGCTGGCCAGGAAACCGCTTCGTGCTAGGTGGTCGATGATCTTCTCGGCCTGGTCGTGGTTGACCCTCACCAGCAGACGAACAGCAGCCTTGGGCGTGGGCAGACGAGGTAACCGATCCAAGGTCAGCCGGTAGAAGGGCTTGTTTTGGTCCTGCTTGCCGTGATAACGCAGATGGAACATGAATGTTCCGAGATTGGCCTTGAGTTTCTTGACGCGCTCTGCAGTGGGGTCGGCCTTGATGGCCATGGTCAGCGTGAAGGTCCTGACGGGGCGCCTCGCCCGGTGCACCCTGCCTTTGATCGTTACCTCGGCCTTGCCGGCCTTGACGGCGCGGAAGGTGAAGACGTACTTCCCGGGTCCACCCATAGTGTGGGCCACAAGCCCGCCCGCCATCGGCTGGGGACGTGCGCCCGGGACCGGTCCCGGCTGCTGATGACCCGGGCCCGGGACGAAGACCGGACGCGGCTTCGGACGTGCGTCCGGGACGAACTTCATCTGTCCGACCTGCTCGATCGCGTCGCCTTCGAGTTTGGCAGGGCCCCACATGCGCCCGGGCACGGGAGCGCCTTTCAGGCGGACGATGATTTTCTGCCCGACAATGGCGGAGACCGTCTTGCCGTTGGCCGGGTCGTCCAGTTCCAGCGCGCGGAGGTAGGGCGCGGAGTGCTTGGCTGGTGCGGGTTTGACGTTCACTGTAAGTGTGAAGGTCCTGGCAATCACTTTACCGGGGCCTTTGTATTCCAGAATCAGTTTGGCTGTTCCGGCCTTGGTCGTTCGGAATGTGAAGACCTCTTTCCCACCGACCCCGACCATGCCGGGCCCATGCTTACGCTGCTCGTATTTGACCAAGCCGATCTGCCCAAGCGCATCGCCTTCGATTTTCCCGACCACCCATTGGTATCCGGTCGTCGGATTGCTCTTCAGGCGGATGATGATCTCTTGCCCAACGGTGGCAGAGACGGTCTTTCCGTTGTGAGATTTATCCAGTTCCAGCGGGCGAAGGTGGCTGGGTGTGGCGGACGCTTCCGGCAAGGTGAGCAGCCTGCCCTTTTTAGGATTAATCGGCGTCCCGCCGGTCAACTCCAGCATCCATCCCCTCACGTAAGACATCTGATAGTACTGCATCATTCCCCACGGCGTCTTGATGCGGTCGAACATCTTGGCGCCGGCGATGTGATTCCCGTCATAAATAAGCCCGCTGAACCGCCTTTCGCTGCGTGTGCCGACGGCGCCAACGCGATAATCGTATTTCCACTTTCCGGATGTGTACTTGCCGGACTTTTTCGTGTCGATCTTCGCGGGGGCGGGGCTTTCCTTTTCCTTGCGGAACCTTTCGGCCAGCGGATCGAGCAGGAAATCCACCGCCTTTGCCGCATCGCCATCAAGAACCTCCTTCAAGCCCAGATCCTCCAGGCGCTTCAGCAACTGCGGGCCCCAGCCGATGTTTTCTATGATATCCATAAGCATTGGGCTTCTCGGCCCGGATTTCCGCATATACACTGCCAGTGCGTAACGGTCGCCCATCTTTCTAACAGGCGCTGCTCTGGGGGCGGCCCGAGCCAGAAAACCTGTTTTGGCCAACCGGTCTATAATCTTTCCAGCCTGCTCCTTTGAGATCTGCCTTACCTGCCAAGAGGGAGTCCTTGGCACGAGGGCCGGCGGCACGCTGAGCGTGATGTGGCGGCACCAGCGTGGGGGCCGCCCTCCACGAGGGCCTTGACCTCGATAGCAAATTGTCATTGCGAACTTGTCGAGATTGGCCTTGAGTTTCCTGACGCGCTCGGCGGTTGGGTCGGGCTTGATGGCCACGGTCAGCGTGAAGGTCTTATTGGCGGGTCCCCGTACGGTTCCCTCTGCCCGTCCAGGCCCCGATGGTCTGCCTTCCGGCCTGCGGTATTCCAGCGTCAGTTTGGCCGTGCCCGGCTTGACCGCGGCAAAGGTGAAGGCGAATTTTCCGGGTCCTAAATGTCCGACCTCAACGCCGGGCCCCCGGATATATTCGGCCCCGCCGACTTGCTTAATCGCGTCGCTCTGGACCTTCCCAAGCCGCCACATACGATGCCCGTCTGTCTTCAGACGTATGACAATTCTCTGGCCGACGAAGGCCGAGACGGTCTTGCCGCCGGCCGACGCGTCCAGTTCCAGCGCGCGGAGGTAGCGCAGGGCCGGCGACGGCAACAGCCAGCCTTTGGCCGGATTAATCGGGCCGCCACCGGGCATCTCAAGCATCCATCTCCTGAGGTAAGAGTTTTGGAAGTAAGACTTTCGATGGTAAGGCTGATAGTACTGCATCATGCCCCAGGGTGTGTTGATGCGGTCCCACATCTTCACGCCGGCGATGGGTTTTCCGCCATAGATCAGTAGTCCGGTTCGCCACTCGCGAGGCCTGCGGGGCTTGCCGCCGGCGCGGACGGTGTATTCGTATTTCCACTTTCCGGATGTGTACGTGCCGGACTTTTTCGTGTCGATCTTCGCAGGGGCGGGGGCTTTCCTGACGTTCACGGTGAGCGCGAAGGTCCTGTTGGTGCGCCCAGCCCGGGGCACTCTGCCTTTAATCGTTACCTCGGCTTTGCCGGCCTTGACGGCGCGGAAGGTGAAAACGTACTTCCCGGGTCCACCCTTGGTGTGGACCACGAGGCCCCTGC